>JBKGYI010000106.1:0-5675 GCA_046546195.1 bacterium
CCAGCAGAACCATCATTAAACAAAAAATTGCAAGGAATTTTATTTTCAGCATATTATTTAACCTCCGAACACGGATTTTCATACCGTTTTTGAGATTTTTCCGGCCATTCTGATACATCTGCACCAAGCCATTTTTTAAGTTTATCTACCATTTCTTCTCGAAGTTGATCATGTCGCCCTAACTGACAAAGAAGTCCATGTCGTAAATTTTTTAAATTTGGAAAACTAACATGTTCTGGGAGATCACCTTGGGGTAATTCCTCATTTAAAATCCGTTGAATTTTTTCCATATGTTCTAAAGCTTTATCATATTCTTCATTGTGCTGATATAGATAAACTCGTAAAAATTCAAGATACACCAACTTTCGCTCCGGATCACTCCCCGTCCTTCTCGCATGCTCCTTCACCCTCTGTCCTGTCTGCTCTATATACTCCAGGGCATCTTCCGTTCCCTGCTTGGCTTTGGCAGAGGCACGGCCCAGTTGGCGGCGGATCGCTTCATTCGTATAGGGGGCATGATCGATCCACATCTGCTGGAGTTCGCCCAGTTCAAGTTCCGGATATATCTGCTCCTGACAGCGTCTCGATATCCCCCGGATCAATTTCTGGCGCTGCTTTGGCTCGTATCCTTCCAGGTAGTCCAGCCCTCCCTCCAGCACCCGGCAGTGCTCTTCTAACATATTGTCATAATGTCCTCTTCGCTCGTTTAACACCTGCGCCAGTTTCGTCCGGACTTCATAATTTTCTGGATCTGCCTCCAGAGCTTCCCGCAGGTTCTTCACCACTCCTTCCCCCGTCCAGCCCGGATTATATTCCTCGTTTTTCTCCAGCTCCAGGTGCCGCGCATATCTCATCTGGGCCTCCGCTTTCCTCTCCAGCCTCTCGGCTTTCATCCTCCAGTACCTCTCCACTCCCCATACTCCCCCCACAACCAGCACTCCCAGCACTATCACCGCTATCCACTTCAGCCAGCTTCTATTTTGTTCTTCACTCATCATTTCTTCACCTTTCTCTTTGTCTTGCATGTTTTTCTCTCCTTTCCGGTTAATATGATTAAACCTTACCTCCCCCCCACGTCTGTCAAAAACTAAATTATATTATTAAATTTTTTTATCCTGATATGTTTTCCCATGCCCGGCATTTACGCCTCCTTCACAACATCCGTGAAACTTTCCACGTCGAACCGGTGCGAGAGGGACCATATTTTTGACGGTTCCTCCTGGCTCTCGTCATAGCTTCCGATATAATCCGGCGTCTTATACGGGATATATTTGATCAAGTTCCCACCCCGATTCAAATAAAACTTTTCTTTTGGTTTTATTTGTTAGGGGACGGAGGTTGAAAGTTGAAAGTCATTGGCCGGACAGCTCTGATTCCCATCTTTTTCGAAGTTCCGGATCCTGTTCCCGTACCCTTTTTATCATTTTTGAAACAGCGGATTCAGAAACATTCAGATGAGCCGCAATTTCCGAAAGAGACATGTGACCAAAACTACGGCAGGCATAAGCAAAACCACTTCTGTGTCTAACTCTTTTTGGATTCTGGGAAGGTTCTACTAACTCTTGCTTTGACAACTCTGATATTTCCCGGGCTGTTTTTAGCAGCGTTTTCCATTCGTAGGGACTTTCGTTACGCTGACTGCTGCGTATTTTCTCCTCGCGGATCTGCATATACTGCTCTATAAATGCTTCCTCTGCCAGGAATTTCTGGCCTCTATATATTTCATAGGGAAAATTTTCTTTCCCATACCAGTCCCGTTGTTCCCCCACTTTCTGCAGTACATCTTTAAGCTCTCTGTCCGGTTGTATTTCTAACTCTTCAACCGCTTCTTTCCAGTCTATCCACTCAAAACAGGAAGAAAGACCAAGATAAACCCTTGCGCTGCTCCAGGGATCTTCCTCTACGGAATCATATAATCCGGCTTTTACTCCCTGATTATGTGTATAGCGCCAGACTGCCTGAAAATAAACCTCCGAATCAACCATCGTGCTGTAATAGCGGCTATCATACAAAGCACCTGTACGCTTAAATTCAGTGTTATACCAGAGTCCATAACGCCCATTCAACCGGCGATAAAATACTCCCATTGAATGCTTATTTCGTCTTACAAACTGATGAACATGATTATTCAAAAAACCAATGGCATATACACTGAGGTCATGCTCTTTACGAGCTTCTATCATTAAATCGATATACTTTTGTTTTTTCCGAGCGGTGTCAAAAATCGGCAGGCCATCCACACCGCGCACTATTACATGATGGTAGGTAGAAGTGAAATCAGGACGGTGAAATCTTGGCATAAATAACCCCCGTTAGTTAATATATTCTATTTTAGTATATCAACTTTCAACTTTCAACCTCCGTCCCCATTTGTTGGGGTTTAGGTTGATTTTGTTCCTTTGCAGTCGGGGTAGTTGCTGCAGCCCCAGAATTTGCCCCATTTTCCTTTTCTCAGTTCCATTTTGTCGCCGCATTCAGGACAGTCGGGGGCTTCTTCCATGAACTCATTATATGTCATATGTGGCTTGCCGACCGGACGTTTCCCTTCACATTCTGGATAGGCTATACAGTTGTAGTAGGTGGATTTTTTACCTTTTCGCTTGATCATGTGTCTGCCACAGCGGGGACATTTATAGGTTTTGGCGGGAGGATTGGAACTGAAATCGCATTCTTTTTCTTCACAGTGGACAAACTTCCCATAACGTCCCTGGCGCAGGATAAGATTACCTCCACAGCGCGGACAGACTTCAAATTCCAGTATCTCTTTTTCCCCTTCAGCACTGCCTTCCGGCTCAATACCTTTACCCTCTTCCAGCCACCCGCTCAGTTTGCCGTCGAACTCTCTGACAAATTCTTTCCAGTTTTTCGTTCCGGCGGCTATCTTATCAAGACTTTTTTCCATATCCCGGGTAAGTTTAACATCGCAGATTGCCGGTACTGCCTTTTCTAAAAATTCAATTACATCAATTCCACGCTGCGTGGGAATTATCCTCCCCTCTTTTCTTTTCACATAACGTCGTGAAAAAAGGCGGCCGATAGTCGCGGCGTAAGTGGAAGGCCGACCGATTCCCTGCTCGCGCATCATGGAAACTATACCTCCCTCGTTGTAGTGCGAGGGACCTCGTGTTTCTGATTCAATCACTTCTATATCATCGACTGCAAAATCTTCGGAGTCCTTAATTTTTCCCAGATCACCGGCGCTAAATTCTTTTTCCGGTTTCGTGGTCTGCCCTTCAAGACTACAGGTAAAAAACCCAGGTTCCATTATTGTCCGGGCGCTGCCGGAGAATATGATCTCTCTGTCATCCGGAGGATGCAGTTTCAGGCTAATTTTTTTCCAGCGGGCCACTTTCATCTGTGACTGGATGTAACGCTGCCAGATAATGGAGTAAAGACGACGCTGATCTTCGCTGACGCTATGCAGTTCTTCCGGTTTTAAGCCGGCATATTTTGCCCGTATCGCCTCGTGGCCTTCCTGATCACCGCCACCGCCGCCGCGCCACTGGTGGAATTCAACTCCGTATTCTTCACGGATAAAAGCGGCCGCTGAAGCGCAGCCCTGGCGGGAAAGCCGGGTTGAATCGGAGCGATGATAGGTGATCAGTCCCTTTTCATAAAGCGACTGGGCAACTTTCATTGTCTTACCGGCCGGCCAGCCAAACCAGTTTGAAGCTGTTGCTAACAGTCGCGAACTGTCAAAAGGGAAAGCGGGATTGGTTGTTGTCTCTTCGATAATTTTATCTTTTAGTTTCAAACCTGTCTCCGCGATGCCAGCAACGATTTCAGAGGCTTTTTTTTGATCGGTTAAAAGCTCTTCGTTTTCCGAAGTACCGATTTTTTGCCCTTCAAGTTCGACCAGTCTTATTTTCAAATCTTTCTCTGTTTTACCGGCCGACGGTAAAAGTTGCGCCTCTATGTTATAGAAAGTTTCCGCTTTAAAAACATCAATTTCTCGTTGCCGTTCTACAATTCTTGCCAGTGTTGCCGACTGAACCCGTCCCGCCGACAGCTTTTTCCCCTTAAAAGCACGGATTAAAAAAGGGCTTACCTTATAGCCGGCCAGACGATCAAGAAGCCGCCGCGCCCACTGGGCGTGGACCATATTCATATCCAACCGGCCGGGATTTTCAATTTTTTCCTTTACTTCTTCGGAAGTAATCGATTCTAATCTCAGGCGGCAGGTATTTTTTTTATTTAAAATAAGTTCTTCAACCTGCCACGCTATCCCTTCCCCCTCGCGGTCGGGATCAGAGGAAATATAGATCTGTTCACAACCTTTTGCCTGCTGACGTAAATAAGCGACAGTCTTGTTATCGTCCGTCACCCAGTTGGGTTCATAATTATCATCAATCCCCATCTCTTTTTTTGGTAGATCGTAGATATGGCCCCGGGTGGCGGCAAATTTCCAGTTGCTATCGAGAAATTTACGCAGAGTTTTAATTTTAGATGGTGATTCAACAATTAACAGCCTCATAAGAAGATTTCCTTTGTCGGGGATCCGGGAAAGTGATTATAGCTGGCAAAGGGTCAAATTTACAGAATTTCCGCCTTGATTTATCATCAATTGGTAAAATTCTCTTTGTAATTTATTGACTGTTGCCTATAATCGTAAGGAGAAGTAATTAATTTTTTGAAAGGAGTTGCTATTTATGGAGGTAATATCTGTTGATAATTTAACATTGATCAGTCTTGGCCTGGGGCTTGTGGGGTTGTTTTACGCTGTATTTCTGGCGCTGAGCCTCAAGAAAAAATCTTTTGGTACTGATAAGATGGAGGAGTTGTCAAAGTATATATATAACGGCGCGATGACTTTTCTGAATAAACAATATATATATTTGCTCGTTTTCGCAGTGATAGTCGCTGTGATTCTCGGCGTCCTTGGCTGGCAGTTTGAAAGTTTTCCCGCTTATATCTGGTTTACCTACCTGCTTGGCGCCTTTTTGTCGGCTCTGGCCGGAAACATTGGGATGCGGGTAGCCACCGGTTCCAATGCCCGGGCAGCTAACGCCGTTGAAAGAGACATAAAAAGTGGTCTTAAAGTTGCTTTCTCCAGCGGAGCGGTAATGGGAATGTCGGTTGTTGGATTTGGTGTTGTTGGAATTGGTGCTCTCTTTTATTTTGGGGCTAAACCGGAATTGCTGTTTGGGTTTGGATTTGGTGCCAGTTCGATAGCACTTTTTGCCCGTGTCGGCGGCGGAATCTATACTAAAGCTGCCGATGTCGGGGCCGACCTGGTCGGCAAAGTTGAAGAAGGTATTCCCGAAGATGACCCCCGCAATCCGGCGGTTATTGCCGATAATGTCGGGGATAATGTTGGAGATGTTGCCGGTATGGGAGCCGACCTTTTCGAATCATATGCAAATTCAATAATTTCGGCCATGGCCCTGGCCAGTCTTGTTGCTGGAAGCGGGGGCTTGCTGGCTACTGATATGCTGCCGGTAGCGATGGTACTACCTTTGCTTCTGGCGGCAATTGGTATCTTTTCTTCGTTTCTGGGCAGCTTTTTTGTTGGCCGCGGTTCTGGAGATAATCTGCACATGGCTCTTAATCTTGGTGTCTTTACCTCGGCTGTGATTATGGCCGTGCTTGGTTTTGGAACTATATACTGGCTGCTCGAAGGAAATATAAGCGCCACTCTGGCCATTTTCGGCTCGATGGCTGCCGGATTGATAGTT
>JBKGYI010000107.1:0-5661 GCA_046546195.1 bacterium
CTCCCCGATTGAGTGCTGGACTGCAATGACAGTGTTTAAAGGTTGTCATTCCGGGCGGAGCGCAGCGGAGACCCGGAATCCAGTGGTTTTGAATTTCCGTTCTGTGGTTTTGAATTTAAACCAGCAACCAGCAACCAGCAACCAGCAACTTTCTTACCATTTTTTGTTTAAGTTTTTTCCCAGGGGGACGATTATAAATAATGGACAGGGAGAAAAACAAAGCATGGTGCTGGAAAAGGAATGGGAGGATTTAAAATGCAATCACTTGAGATGACTACAATCAATGCTCTGCGTGATGGTCTTAACGGTTCGCAGAAGCGTCACGCCGCTATTTCAGACAATCTTGCCAATGTGAATACACCCGGTTACAAGAGGAAAGAAGTTTCTTTTGAGGAAAATCTATCCCGTCTCTATATCGACAAGGATGTTGTCGGCCGCGATTTGAAAGACAGTGGGTTTGAAATGGAAAACGGGAGGATTGCTGCCCGCCCGACTCTCTACAGGGTTGATGACACCAACATGAGAAATGACGATAATAATGTTGACCCGGACAGGGAAATGGCAAAGATGACAAAAAATCAACTTCATTACACAGGTATGGCCCGGATGATGCAGCAGCAGTTTAAATTTATTACTGACCTGCTTGGCCAGCTTGGTAGACCGTGAAAGTGAGGGATGAGTTGTGAGTCTGTTTCAAACTATTGATACATCCGCTTCGGGTTTAACCGCCGAACGGCTGCGTATGGATGTTATTTCGGATAACCTTGCCAATGTGAATACGACTCGTACCGAGGACGGTGGTCCTTACCGGCGTAAAGTCGTTACATTTGAACCCCGGGAAAAGACCCCTCCTTCATGCCTTCGCTGGCTCAGGGGGACATATCAACGGTCGGTGTCGGCCAGGGGGTAAGAGCAACCGGTATCGAAGAGGTTGAAGGGGAGTTCAGGCATATCTATGAACCGGAACATCCTGATGCTAATGAAGAAGGGTATGTATTGAAACCAAACGTTGATCCCGCAAAAGAGATGGTTGACATGATCACAGCCAGCCGTGCTTATGAAGCTAATGTCAGTTCGGTAGAGACTGCCAAAAAGATGTTTCAAGAGGCGCTTAATATAGCCCGTTAACAGAAGAAGCTCCTGGTCGTAAAATTGCTGTTAAATTAAAAAAACACAATTTTTAAAATTAATTGTGGACATTCCATAAATAATATGCTAAATTATAGCTGGAATGGATGCTACAGCTAATCGAATGGGAGTGGGATCCTTTGGAACCTACCTTTGATTTAACCTCTTTAACCCCTTTATCCTCGCAGCCGGATATTTCTGCGCGAAATGGTTCGAAAGTATCGGGATCCCCGACGGCCGAAATTGCCAATTCTTTTGCCGATAGTTTGGCCGGTAAACTTAACCAGGTTGAAAATACCCAGCGCGACGCCCAGCAAAAGATGAGGCTTTTTGCCGCCGGTAAGATAGATAATGTACATGATGTAACTATCGCCATGCAAAAAGCTAACATGGCGATGCGTACTGCTACGCTGGTCCGCGAAAAAATATTGGGCGGATTTGATCAACTTAAAAAGATGCAGTAGTTTTATTTTTTGAAATAAATGTAGTGTGAATGGAATGGAGAAAACAAAACAAACCCTGATGTGTCTGATTAACACATCCGGGAGGGGAAACGATTATGCCTGATTTTATTGAACAGATGTTGAACCGGTTCGGCTCTTTCTGGGGGAACTTAAGCCGTCGTCAGCAGTCGGTATTTTTTGTGATTACTGTCGTAACTCTCACCGTGGTCATCGGCCTTTTTTACTGGTCAACCCGCCCTCAATATGTAACCCTCTACAACCGTGAGATGGATGCTGATGAAGCAGCTAAGATAGCGGACGTTCTGGACGATAAGAATGTTGAATATGAGCTTGATGGCAATGTGATCAAAGTTCCTTTTACCCGGGTGGACCATCTGCGTCTGGAGCTGGCCGGCGAGGGTGTTTTGCCCACATACACAGTGGGGTTTGAGATCTTTGAAGAGGGGGGGATAGGGATTACCAATTATGAGCGGCAGGTACGTTATAAACGGGCCCTCGAGGGTTCCCTGGCCCGTTCGATTCAGAGTAATCCTGATATCCAGCGCGCGTCAGTGCAGGTGGCTTTGCCCCAGGAAGAGGCTCTGTTTAAAGAGGACGAGGAACCGATTACCGCTTCCGTGAAGCTGCAGTTGCGTCCTTTTGCCCAGATTGATAAAGAAAGCGTCCGTGGTATTGTAAACCTTGTTTCGTATGCGGTTGTTGGCCTGGAGTCGGAAGACATTGTTGTACTTGATGAACAGGACCGTATACTTTCGGATTTTGATCGGGGCGACGAATCTTCTGTAAAACAGATAAAACAGCTCCAGGTTAAAAATGAAATAGAACGTAAACTCGAGGGAAAACTGAGATCATCTCTGGGCAGAATTTTAACCAGGGATAGAATAGCTGTCGCAGCAACCGTGGATATGAATTTCGATCGTATTGAAAAAACAATGGAGGAATACCGCCAGCCTGAAGGTTCGTTTGAGCAACTGCGCCAGAGTGAAGAGACTATGGAACGTTCCCTCGAAGGGGAAGATGTTCGGCCCGGCGGCCAGGCCGGTACGGAGAGTAACATTCCCGGTGCCGAAGAAGTCGATGGGCAGGTTACTAAATATGATGAGACAAAACAGCTTGTGGATTATTTCGCGGATAAAAATATAACTAAGATTGTTGAGGACCCCGCCGTAACCAGGATATCGGCACTTGTTAGTGTTGACCACCGTCTTGAGCGTGGCGAGGACGAGGACGGAAAAATAACTTATCACCGGGAACCGCTTGAAGAAAATGAAATAGAAGGGATTAGCAGGCTGGCCCGTGCTGCGATTGGGTTTGACGAAGAGCGCGGCGACCAGGTTGAGGTTTTAAATGTTGAATTTGATCGCGGCGAAGAGATAAGAAGGCTCCAGGAAGAGGCCCGTCAGGAAGAGTTTCGCCGCCGGGTTATCTATTTTTCAGTAATTGCTCTCGGACTAACATTTTTAATTGCCGGAGCTTTGCTCCTCTGGCAGCGGCAGCGGCAAAGAGAAATTGAACAGGCTATTGAAACTGAACCGGAGATGCCCCGGCGTGACCTTATGGCTGAGATTTCGATAGAAGAAAGGGAAGAACAGCAGCAGTCCGAACAACTGCGTCGTAACATAGAGGAAGACCCTGACTCAGCTGCCCAGGTGCTGCGGTCCTGGTTTGTTGAGGAATTATAAATCCTTGTGTTTTGTTTACTTATACGTGAAAATTATAAGTTGCGTTTCAAAAACTGTTAAAATTTAATAGGTGGGAATCGGTTTTTTCTTATTCGGGTTTGACCTGTATCTCGTAACTTAAAACCAGTAACCGGGCGGGCATAAATACCGCTTGATAATAGGGGCAAGAGAGAATAATTCCCACATGATTCGGTAGAAAGTCGAATTATATCCTGGGGAGCACATAACACTGGGAGGATTTTTTAATGGCTGCGGCAAGCACAGAAAGCTTAAGCGGGATAAGAAAAACAGCTATTTTGCTGGTCAGTCTTGGTTCTGATATTTCCGCGGAAATATTCAAACACCTGAGTGACCGGGAAGTTGAAAAAATAAGTCTTGAAATAGCTCGCCTGGAAACAGTTGATTCCGATTTGCGCCAGGATGTACTGGAAGAGTTTGCAGAAATGCTGCGGGCTCAGCAGTATATAAGCCAGGGTGGTATGGATGCCGCCCAGGCGATTTTAACTAAGGCCCTCGGTGAAGACAAAGCGCGGGATATGATTGACCGGCTTACTTCCGCCTACGAGGTGCGTCCCTTCGAGTTTATTCGTCATGCTGACCCCGCGCATATTCTTAATTTTATCCAGGGGGAACACCCCCAGACTATTGCCCTGGTGCTTGCTTATTTAGACAGTGAAACTGCTTCGAACATAATCCAGGAATTTCCGCCCGAGCTTCAGGCGGATGTTTCAAAAAGAATTGCACTGATGGACCGCACTTCTCCGGAGATGATTCGTGAGGTTGAACGAGTCCTGGAAAGGAAACTCTCTTCCCTTGTTAACGAAGAATACGCTTCAACCGGTGGGATTGAAGCAATGGTCGAGGTACTTAATCATGCTGACCGTTCCACGGAAAAAAGTATTCTGGAAACTCTTGATGAGCAGGATCCCGAACTGGCTGAAGAGATTCGCCGCAAACTGTTTGTTTTTGAGGATATAGTTCAGCTTGATGATGCTTCCGTGCAGAGAGTGCTGCGTGAGGTTGACCAGGATGAACTTGCTCTTGCCCTTAAGGCGGTCGAGGCAAATGTCCAGGATAAGATATTTGACAACATGAGTAAGCGGGCGGCCGGTATGTTGCGCGAAGAATTGGAATACATGGGGCCGGTTCGTCTGCGTGATGTTGAAGAGGCCCAGCAGCAGATTGTTAATGTTATTCGCCGCCTGGAAGAAGAAGGGGAAATTGTTGTGGCCCGTGGCGGAGGCGAAGAAATAGTTGCCTGATAAAATTTATAAACCCAACCAGGTTCATGACGATCAGACCCGGATGACGATAACCCGCCTTGGTCCCGAGGAGAAGTTTGCCGGTAAGGTTTTGCTAAGCCTTAAAGAAAAAATAAGCGAAGCCCGGGGGATAATTAAAAAATTAGAACAGGAGATAGAAGAGAAAAAAGAGCAGGCCGAGCAGGAAAGTAAAGGGATAATCGCAAACGCGGAAAGTGAAGCAGAGGATATTAAGGAAGAGGCCCGGCAGGAAGCAGAAAAAATAATCGGCACTCGCGAGGAAGAAATCGAGAAGGCTCGCAACGAGGGTTACGATGACGGATACAGTGAGGGCTGGGAAAAGTCGCGGGAAGAAACAGCAGAACTGATCGCTCAAGGGGAAAAAATACTCGATGAAGCCCGCCGGGAACGTCAGGCATATATTTCCGATCACGAAAACGAGTTGATTAAGCTGGCCGGTCGTCTGGCGACAAAGATAATTCGTGATCAGGTAGAAATAGATGAGCAACTGGCGGTGAGGACGGTGAGTAAAGCGCTCGAACAGGTCAGTGATGTTAAAGAGATAACTCTTGTCCTTAATCCTGATGATTATAAAGCAATAGAAGAGGTTATCGAGACTCAGAAGGAGAAACATCCCAGTATCCAGGAGATATCCATAGTTGAGGAACCCCACATGGAAAAAGGAAGCTGCCGGATTAGAACCGATTACGGTGATATCGACGCCACACTTAGCGGTCAGCTTGAATATCTTACCGAACAGCTTATCAATGCGAGTTAACTGCCCGCGATGAGTGACCAAACAGTTTTAGATAAAGCGGACCGAATTTGGGAGAAAAAACCGGAATTCCGGCTTGAAGGAAGAGTCTGTGAGGTTAAAGGTGTTATTGCTGAGTCGATTGGCCCGGATGCTTCTGTTGGTGACCTCTGCCGGGTCCTGCAAACTGATGGCCGACAGATAGATGCCGAGGTTGTTGGTTTTCGAGATGATCACCTGCAGCTTATGCCGGTTGGTGAAATGCATGGTATCAGCAGCGAATCACGTGTTATTTCCACCGGTAAACCGTTTCAGGTCAGGGCAGGCGAACATTTGCTGGGCCGGGTGGTTAACGGTGAAGGTAAACCGAT
>JBKGYI010000108.1:0-5608 GCA_046546195.1 bacterium
AACACCGCTGGATTCCCGCTTTCGCGGGAATGACGAACGATAAATGGTTGTCATTACCCGGCTTGCCCATTGGAACCTTCCGGATGTCTCCAATTGTACTTGAATTATAGAAACTTTTAGTGTTAATATTATTTAAAACTGCTTGATATTTTTCCTTCAACTATCAGGTTAGTAAAGGGAAGGTGATTTTCAATGCGCACTCCAGTTGCCGCCGGACGTTTTTATCCGGCTGCCAGTAACCAGTTGAGTAAATCGGTTCGCAAAAAACTATCCGATGTAAAAATTAAAAGTGATATGCTTAATGTTGTTGTACCCCATGCCGGTTATGTTTATTCCGGTCAGACTGCAGCATATTCCTTCAAAGCCCTCCGGGAAGCGGATACCTATGTAATTGTTGGCCCCTGTCATTTTATTCCGTCAGCTTTGCCTGCCGTTACCAGCCAGGACTGGCAAACCCCTCTGGGAGTTGCTCGTCTGGACAGGGAGTTTATTTCTGCGCTGGAGGGAATAGAAGAAAATGACGCCGCACATGAACGTGATCACGCGATTGAGGTTCAGCTTCCTTTCCTGCAGGTGTTAAGGGACGATTTTGAAATTGTGCCGGTTGCTATCGGCGATCAAACCCTGCAGTCGGCCAGGCAACTGTCTGCTGCCATCGACAGGGCGATTGAAGAAACAGGTCGCCGGGTGGCTGTGCTTGCCAGTTCCGATTTAACCCATTTCGAAACAAAACCCCGGGCGGAGGAATCAGACAGGCAAATCTATACGGAGATCCTGGAGATGAATGTTGAAAAATTTTATGAAAAGGCCAGCCGCGGTTCTGTCTGTGGCTTTGCACCGATAGTGGTTGCGATGACCTGCCAGGGGGTAAGCAAAGCAGAACTTCTTGATTACAGCACAAGTGCGGCGGCTACCGGGGATACTTCAAACGTAGTCGGTTATGTGAGTGTTGGTTTTTCAAAATAAAATACAACTGTTGTATCAGCCGGATTTTGAATTAGACTTTTTTATTGCGGTATCTGTAATATTTTTATACGATAATCCCTGTAACCTGTTGATAAAAAACTGGCTCTTAAAATCAGGTGCTTTATTGTTTTATTTAATTTTTTTGCTGTAAAATAACCGCGATCGGGTGAAAAATATGGATAACTGGGAACCGGATGAAAAAGAATATTCTGATACAGGCAGTAAAAAAAATATGCTCGAAGAAGGGCAATGTCCTACCTGCGGGTATCATGTTGGCGTTGATTCTACCTGTCCGCGTTGTGGTGCCCGTGTTGAAAAGAAAACACCGGTTAAGCTTGTCCGGACGATAGCGCTGCTCGGTTCTTTACTGGGGATAGTTCTTCTCTGGGCGGCTGCTTATTACAAACATCCGCCAGTAATTCAGCTTGAAGATGTCCAGGAAACGATGAACAATGCTCTTGTTCAGGTTGAAGGTACAGTGGATCGAATTCAACTCGATGAATCCAGCAATAATTTTTCGATTAAACTGGTCCAGGGGCCATACAGCCTTGATATCAGGGCGTTTAATAACCTTCACCGGTTCAAAGAGTATTTTGGGGATGATTTTCCCGGGGAATACGACACAATCCGGGTGACCGGTACTCTTAATACTTCAATCGAATACGGAAATTCTATTTTTATGAGTATTCCTGAAAGATTGGAAGTAATCGACAGATGTGAACCCGAACCGTTTAATCTTCTTGATTTGAGCACGGAGGATGTTGGCAGGTGTGTCCTGGTTGAAGGTAAGGTGGGAAATGTTCGGGAATTTTCCGCCGGTAAGAGTATAGCGCTGGTAAAAGGAGGGCTGGAGACTCCGCTGACAGTATTTGAATGGGAAGAGGAAAAGCTTCCTGCTGATGTAAGAGAGAATATGACAAAAACCGGTGTTGAGCTGGAGGTTTTCGCAAACGTGGGTGTTTATCGCGGCGATCTTCAGCTACAGCTGGTGGATCCTTCCGATCCCGATGCCATTAAGGTAAAAAATGCAGGGTCACAAAAAAGCTCAGGTGAACAGGCCGTTTTTGAAAGAATTAACACCGGTTCTGTAAGTACTGATCAGGAAGGGCAAACTTACCGGGTTTATGCTCGGGTTGTGGGTGTGCGTGAATTCAGTTCCGGAACCAGTTTGACTATTGACGACCAGACGGGTCCGGTTCCGCTTGTGATCTGGGAGGATGATGCCGATAAGATAGATGATTTCGATAAGCTGGCCCGCGAAGGAACCACTTTTGAAGCGCGGGTGCGCGTCGGTGAATATAACGGTGATCCGCAGCTTCAGATTGCTGATCATAAGTCAGTGAAGGTGTATTGAGATGGAACCTCTGATAACGGTCGGATATGTTTTTATCGGTGTGGTTGTGGGCGCTTTGTTCTGCACAATTCCCTCGCTTCATATCTATAATGTTGCCGGAATTGCTCTTGTCCTCTGGCTGGCGGTGCGTGACTTAATACCTTATTATGCCCTGGCCCCGTTTTTTATGTCCATGGTTGTTGCTTTTTCATTTATTAATACAATCCCGATGACTTTCCTGGGAGCGGTTGATGAGTCGGCCGGTGTCTCGATGTTGCCTTCAAATGCTATGGTTACCCGGGGTAAAGCTAAAGACGCTGCCCTTCTGCAGGGGCTGGGTACATTGATAGGAGCAGCTTTACTTGTCCTTTTTACACCGTTCTTTTATTTTATCTGGCCGTATGTGACCCAGATTCTTGGGCCGCATCTGCACTGGTTGCTTGGCGTTATAATGGTTTTTTATGTAATGAGTGAATGGCCCAAAGGGGCGGGCCGCGGCGATACACCCTGGCAAAAATTCAAAGACGGCTGGCGGAACCTGTTTCCCGGTCTGCTTACATTTACTCTTGCCGGAATTTTCGGTCTGATATTTACCAGCAAAAGCATTATTCCTATCGATATGGCCTTTCAGAACATTATGCCTGTTTTTGTTGGTTTTTTTGCTTTCCCTTCTGTCATTCAGAGTTTGATTTCTGAGTTTAAAGTCCCCGAACAATATGATCCCGATTATATAAATGCGGACTGGATAGATATGGCTTACGGAAGCGGAGTGGGGGTAGTTGGCGGTTTAATGGCCGCCTATATGCCGGCGGTTACGGCCGGTATTGGCGCCCTGTTTGGCGGTCACGTGACAAACCACCGCAACCTTGAACACGCCAAAATGGAAAAGGTGGAAGATAATCCCAATTTGCGGGTTAATATCCAGACTCCCGAGATCTATTATCGCCAGGAGCGTAATTTTCTTATCTCCGGGGGTGTGGGTAAAATATTTTATTACGTGGGGGCGTTCCTGTTTTTGTTTGTTCTCACGGACATGACTCCCCATGGAATGGGACGAGGCGGATTGAATTTTATTTTGAAGCCGGTATTCTCGCCGGAACCTGGCGATTACTGGGTCATGATCACCACGATTTTGTTAAGTGCGGCAGTTTCTTACCTGATTCTTGAGGCCCTGACCAAATGGTTCCTCCATAATGTTAATAAATTACCTGTTAAATCAATATACCTGTTTGCCCTTTTCTTTGTCATGGGTTTGATTTTTTATCTTACCGGCTGGCCGGGAGTCATGGTGACAACAATAACTACCTGTATTGGCTGTATTCCGGTCTTTTTTAACTGTCGCCGCAGTCACTGCATGGCCGTTTTGCTGGTTCCGATCGCTCTTAATATGGCCGGCTACGGCGATATCATTACAGAATTGTTGGGGTTGATTTAATATGAAAGGTATAACGCACTTCGCCTCCGGAGTTGCAGCGGCAACGTTTATTCCCGAGATTGTTAGAATGTCTGTTAGCAGTCGGCTTGATGCTGCAACTGTCGGTGACTCTTTTATTATATGTCTGGCCGGTCTGTTTGGGGTTTTGCCTGATACGATGGATTTTAAACTCGGCCAGTTTTTTTCTATAGCAGAGTATGAGATCGATCCGGATCCCCTTGATCCTGATCCCCAGGAAATGGCTGAAACACTTGGTAAAGCGATTGAAGAAGCATACAGGACCGGCGAAGAGGTACGAGTTCAGTTTTTTCCTATTCAACTGGGAGCGAACGAATGGAGACAGTATGTGATACTTTTCGAGGAAGATGAGGTTGCGATTCAGTTTAATGAGATAGTTACAACATCACAGCTGCCGTTGCCCGGTACTGAGCCGCCGGAAGAAAAACGGCTTGGGCGTTATAAACTCAAAGAAGCTCGATTGAAAGGGCGCACCGATGATCTGGACTGGTTGAACCGTCTTATTCGCTGGGCCCGCCAGAAAATAAAGGGGCCGGATAAAGCTAAAGGAGGCCTCAAACCGTCTACGCTTGATATATTGAGTGGAACACAGTTTGGCTTTAAACGCGAATCTGACGGGCTGGTTTATCAGAACTGGCTGCCCTGGCACAGGACCTGGAGCCACAGTTATGTGCTGGGAGCTCTGCTTACGATCCCGGTTTTTGCTATCGCTTATTTTTTGCAACTGACCAACTGGTGGCTTTATGGGGTGGCGGCTTTACTGGGGTTTGCTGTTCATATTACCGAGGATATGACCGGTCATATTGGCGGTAGCTTGCTCTGGCCGCTCTGGCAGCCCCGTACTGAGGGGTTCGAGCTTTTTAAAGCCAGTGATCCCCGGACTAACTTTTCGATAGTCTATTCTGCCGTGGTGCTGATCATCTGGAACCTGGATAGATTTTCCACCCACCTGATTCCGATGCTTGACCAGACTTATTTTGGTTTTTTACCGGGCGATGTACCGTTTCTCTTTATATTCCTTGCTTTACCGCTAATTTTTTATTTCTGGGCTGTAGCAGAGGTCAAAAAAAGAATTAAGCACGGTCGCGAGCTGCAGGCTGAAGATATTCCCGATGGCAGCGGTGAGCCGGTTATAGATTAACTTCGGACTTTTTATATCTGAAAACGCTGTGTTTTAATAATAAGTCAGAGAGCGCAAAATAAGGAAATTTTATTCCGGAGTTGGTCTATCGTGAATTTGAAACAGTTTATAAAAAAACATAAAGTTAATTCAGAACTGGCCGAAGAAGCCTGGGCGAAAGCCCAGGGTGATCCGGATAAGGCGGCGCGGTTAATCGAGCCGGCCCGGCTGTGGTTTAAAGGACGTTTTAGCGAACATGCCCGCAGTGGATTGTTTATGGTTGAATGGGATTTTAAAGAAAAAGATATAAAATCAGTCCAGGTTGTAATTCTGTCCGGTAAAAAAATCAAAGGTGCCTCGCCCCGTCTCTCACCGCGTGCTTTTGGTAAAAAAATCAAAGAAAGTCTGAGATCTTCTAAAAAACTTGAAGGCCCGATTGCTGCGCTCAAGAGCGCTCTTGAAAAAGGCTGGACTGAAAAAGGCGGAGAAATCCAGAAAGCGCTTGAAGAAGGAGATTACAAGCGTTTGCGCGGTCTGCACAGGCCGTTGATAAACGATGCCCTTGATTTTGAGGTTGGCGAAAAAGAGATGGCTCATACAATGCGCCGCCGGTTGGATATTTCTGATGAAGATGACCGGGTTTTCATACCCTGCGAGGTAACTGTTGATCCGGTCAGCGGTATACCTTTTTCAAAATTAAAAAATTATTCAAAGAGTAAGTTCATAAAAAAATTCA
>JBKGYI010000109.1:0-5606 GCA_046546195.1 bacterium
TATGGTGTTCTTTTGAGCAGCACATTATCAAAAGTCCGAGTTTTCGGGTGCACTTTTGTAGTCGGCGAAGAATATTGTCACAAAACTTGCATTATTATCTTAAATATCTGATAATGAAGTAGATAGAGCATATTTTGTGACAAAGGGTTGCTGATATGGAAAACGAACAGGTTTTATTTTTTACTTCGGAGGATCCGGCTCAACGAAAAAAGCTGCAGCGGAAACGGGAAGCGGGAGAACTGCGGCCTTTGCGTCAGGGTATCTATGTTTCCACTGCGGTGGATGCAGAGCAGGCTGTCCGGCGTCACTGGCTGGAGTTGATTAATTATCTAACGGATGGCGAAGGGCATCTTTCTCACCGCTCTGTATTTTCACCGCAACCGGGAGCAGAAACCTGGTTTGTTTCCGTTCCTGCGGTTCGTTCCGGAGTCCGTAATGAAATAATTTATTTTCCGGGAGTTCAGGTTGTCCTGCTGGCCGGCATGAAACAGCCCGATAGGCGAGAACTTCAATACATGGGTCAAACCGGCTTGATTTCCACTGTGGAGACAGCTTTTCTGGAAGTAACAGAGGACCGGAGAGGTGTATACCGGGACGCGCTCGTGGGACGGCCTGAACTGGAATTTTTGTTATTTAAACATAGAGATCAAATTAATAAGAAACGATTGCAGGAACTTGCTTTACAAAATGATCGTTCCCCGGATGATATTTTAACGATTCTTGATGCAATCGAGCAGGGTAATGATCAGCAAATTCAGTCAAAAAAGCTTAAAGCTTTTTTGTTAAACCAGGATTATGACCCAAACCGGTTTGAAATGTTTACTCGTCTATCAGAACACCTGGCACAGAAAACTGATCGTCCTATACCCCGTCGGCCCTGGTCAAGTGAGGCAAAGGATCAGTGGAACCGCTATTGTTTTATAGCGGCTTATTTTTCTAATTACGTTGAGGGAACCCGTTTTCCGCCGCAAACTGCCATGGATAAGATTAGAAACGGGGTAGATATTGGAGCGCCTCCGGAAGAACGGACCCTGGTGGGAACGTACAGAACCTATCAGAGTTTAAGACATAATCCGCTCCCGGTCGAGTTTGGCGAGTTTGAAGATAATCTAAAAATGATGCATCGTTCACTGGCTGAAGAAAATCAAAATTTGCGTCCCGGGAAATATAAAATTGAGCCAAATTCTGCCGGTTCATATACCTTTGTGCAGCCGGGAAGGGTTCAAAGCACTCTGAGGGCTGGCTGGGAATTAGGCCAGGAGATTCAGAGTCCCTTTTACCGGGCGCTTCACCTGGGTTTCGTTGTCTCTGAAATACACCCTTTTACGGATGGTAACGGTCGTTTGGCACGTCTTGTTATGGATCAGTTATTAATCAATAATGGATTTTCCGGGTTCATTGTAACGCCGCGCACCCGCGATTTTTACCTGACTTCTTTGCGGGCGATATCACGGGAGCTTGATGTCGAAAAATATACAACTAATTTCATTCGCATATACAAACACTACGTAGATCTGTCCGTGCGGTCAGACGAAGCGATGGTTGAATTTTGTGAAAAAGAAAATCTCGATGAGGAAGCAAATTCATTTATCGGGGTACTGAAAAAATTGGAATGATGTTTTTTTATACGTATAATCGATCCGGGTTTTAAACTGCTGACTTAAAAACCAGGAGGAGATAAAAATGAGATGTCATAATTGCGGAGCAGAGATGGAGTTTATTAGCCCGAATTATTCAAAACAAAAACCGTTGTGAATATATTAGTCCGGTGGACAGCCGTCAATGGCGTCAAAAACAGCCATTGAGTGCTGGGTTAACCCAGCACTCAATCAAATTGAGATTTTAATAAAAATACAAGGGGTGTAAGAACAGCAAGACCGGGCAATCCATTTTTTAAAAGGGATAGTTTCCGGCTCTGCGGGCACTTTGGGCCCTTGTTTGGAATGACGCTGGGAGGTTCTGTTCCAGTCAGGGAATTGTAACGTCCGGTAAGATATTACTTTGACCATCGTGGGGGACCGCTTGTTGTGGGGATTGTGTTCCCTATGATAGTTTTATTTTTTTGTTGATCTGTCGAACCATTTTTTTAGTTCTTTTTTCTCTTCTGGTTTCATCCGCCGCCACCTTTCCACTACAGGGTGGGAATGATATACCATGTTTCTACAGAAAAATATAAAAATTACTTGACGCCGAATTCCCGATGAAGTATATTGGTCATACAGGGAAAAAGCTTTCGGGAAGAAGGACAGAGATATGATTTTTGCAGAAGAAAGAAAGAAAGAAATTTCTTTAACATTTTTGCTCAGGTTACCTGTTGAAATCCTACTACTGTTTGTCGACGTAAATCTGCAGAGGTATCCCTTTTTCTGGCAACTCCACCGCCCTATTTTTTCCTGAAAAAATAAACTACCGGCCCCGGTGATCTCTATATGTTGAGTCGCCGTAAAATAATTTCTGCAGTTAGTGTTATTGTTGTTCTCGTCGCCGGCAGTCTCTACTGGTTGAAAACAAATGCTGCTCACCTGGAAATTACCGATTCTCAGATAAAAGCTATCAATTATTTCGGCGAACAGATAAATTCACTCCCCAACGGCCTCAGCGAAAGAATAGTTAAAATAGATGATTTCAAGCAGGCGGATAATGAAAAACTGTTAAATTACCTGGAAAAAGTAAAAAAAGCCCGGGTCCGAGATATAAATGAGATAGTTGCCAGTACCCCCGATAGTTCTTACCTGGTTATAAATTCCCGTGACAGATACAGCACCATCAAAGACGAAGAAGGCGAAGGCGCATCGCACAGTTCCGGATTTTATGATTATAAAACTGTTCTTTATGACAAAAACCTTCGAAAAGTATGGGAATCACCGTACATAGGGCCTCTGAGCTGGGGCAGGACAATGATAAGTGATGATGGCCGGCGCGTACTGATTATTAATGAACGCCGGCCCTCCCAGGTCCACCGGACCACGCCCTATAAACAGGGACCGTATATGGTTGTCCTGGGTGACGACGGTGATGTTGTTTTCGAACCTGATTCTAAAACAATTGAGGGTGCGGCGCTCTCCGGGGATGGTAGATATCTGGCCTATCTGGAAACTCCTCATATTGCAGAAGAGATCATATTGATTGATTTAAAGAGCCGGGAAAATCGTCGCCTGGATACGAAGACTGAAGGGTTTTCTGAAGACAGATGTCAGTTAGCGGCCAAACAAATGAGCTGGTATGAAGGAAAAATATATCTGTATATTTACTGTATAGATGGGAATTTATTATGGGAGGTAGATCCTTTATGAAAACATATAGGGACAAAATATTTCTGCTAATATTTTTAATAATTTTGCTGTTTATTGGCAGCATTCCGGCCAGTGTAATGGGAAGTGGCCCGCCGGGGGGAGGCACGCCAGGCGGTGGCTCATCCGGTCCGCCGGGAGGAGGACCACCGGGCGGCCCCCCTCCAATGCCTGTGACACCGTTCGTGGAAACAACAAATCAGGTGGAAGAGAATCATATTCTTGCTGTTGCCGGCCGCAGTGGCACCCCGCAGCCATATCTGGGGGTGCAAGTTTTTCCGAAAAACGACGGTGAATGGTCATTTTCTGGTGAACCGTCCAATCGTTACAACCCGATGAGTGTATTTACTCCGTTTACTTCAGCAGCGCCCCGGGTTGATCTTAACGTGGTTAATACCGTGGATAATGCCGGCTATATAGCCGGGGCCATGCGTTTCGAAGCTGAGATAGATGCCACTGACCGCTATGATTTTGAAGGGGCAGAATTTTATGCCAGGCATACAGACCAGGATTTATTGGAAGGCATCCATATGCTGGGCCGGCTGCAAACTGCAAATACGGAAAGATTTCACAAAGCTGATTTCAAGCTCGGGGGTATTGAGGGATCTTCGCCCACTCCGGAAGTTGAGCAGATTCGCTGGCTCAGGGGCCAGCATGAATATGAATATCAACCGGTCTGGTGGGAGTTTAGAGACGATATAAATTCCCGTCGCCAGCGGACCGGGATTTACCCCAATCTCCCGTACAGAGAAACTGTAAAATCCAGGCCGGGACATTATCAAGTAAATTACAACATCCGGTCGGCCGGCAGCGAAGCGCTGGTCGATGCGTTTACCTCAGAAAGTAGCGCCAGTTATAAACCTTTTGTGCCGGGGGTGTACGATTTCAGTGCAGTTGTCCACCTGGCTAACGGGGATGCTTTTGAATTTGAAAAGCAATTCCCGGTACACGGGCTTGTTGTCGCCGTGGAAGATGAAAAAAACGAACGGATCGCGCAAGTCCCCATGAAAGTTACCGGTTGTTCCTATTTCCCGCCGTCGAGCAATGAAAACACGGATGAAGAGGGTAGATTGAAAATAATTATGCAGCCTGCTCAGACCTGTCGTATTTATTCAGGGAATGAACAGTTTTTAATACCGGATGATGAAGAACGCGAAGTTCCCGTGCTGGGGTTTGGCGCTGATGTCATTCGCGATCCGGTTGAGCTGCCGGCACGCCGTATCCTGCACGGGAAAGTTGAAACTGCGGGCGGTGTACCCTTTCAGCTCTATCAAATTGAAGCAACGCCGATTGGTGCTGATATTGCGAAGCGTGCGAGAATAATTGCTAATAATAATTTAAAACTAAAAGACGGTTCGGATGAAAACGGGGAGTATAGGTTGGAATTACCCTATGGTAAATATGAATTGAAAGCATATCGCGGTCAATCAAAACACTATATTCGTCCGGCGGGCAGTAACACTCCAGCTCAAAAAACAGCCGGCTCGGCGGTTGAATTTCCTGTGAAAGGATACAATGAAATTATTTCTTCCGGAATCCCGGAAAAAACTGTGGATTGGGAAATAATTCCGGCGGAATCTAAAATCCGGGCGATAGTAAAAAAAATAAACTCCGATGGAGAAGTTGTTTATGCTCAACGGGAAAATGTCCGGATAAAAGGGCAAACTCCCGCAGGACAGATAATAGAGTCGGGAAACACCGGGGTTTTTAAAGCGATCGCCAGTTTTGAAGACCTGCCGCGGGGAACATACCGGGTGAGTGTGACAGTTACTAAAAATGTCCTCGATGGTATTCCCCAGACCTATCAGGAAGTGATTACACTGGGTGATTATGAAGAAAAAACAGTTAATCTGGGACCGTGATTATTTTTAGCCGGGGTGAGTTTTGATGAAAAAATCAGTGTTGAGTTTAGTTATTTTTTCTGCGATGTTATTATCTTTTTTTGAAGTCAGCAATATTTTAGCTATTGACCGACCTTTTGAAGGCTGGAATCATGAGGGAGTAATATATGATTATGGTCCTGAAGTTCGGGAGGATGAAGATGAAAATATAAAAAGCAAGTTTTACGAGGGCATGGTGTTCAGGACAACCCTTGATCCTGACGATGCCTTCCGTGCTCTATATAACCTTGAGGCCGGTGAGATAAGAAGGATAGGCTGGGGTGACGGGCTGGAGATAGAAGTGCACAGTGAGGGGGCCGACAGGGCGTTTAAATATACGAATCTGTTTGATGACGGTCCCTATCAGTATTATCTGCGGGAATATGAACTGGTTGATGTGGATGATGAACGTGATAAGATAAGGGAGCCGGATACG
>JBKGYI010000110.1:0-5574 GCA_046546195.1 bacterium
ACAAGCTCATTTCCAAACGGAAGCACACGATAGAGGTGGCGCATCGTAACCTCGCCGGCAGAAATACTGTCGCGAATACCAAAACTGTTTTGAAAAGCAAGATCAGCGCCGGTGGCTTCACGCATGGCATTGGTAATCAAATTCCCCAGCGGCGAGCTTTGATCGGAAGCGCGCGACAAATCCGCGCTAACCCGGCCAACTACTTCGGAAAGCATTTCATCCACCCGCGCAATATAGGGTTCAAGAACTTCGCTAACATCCTGATCCGGGGGATAAAAGCGGTGGATCAGACTGATTAATCCGCCGTCATAGTTAACAATTTCACCCCGGCGGGAATTTACCTGAAGATCAAGCCGACCTACCTGGGTTAACTGCCCGCCGGCCTGAGCGATAATCGTTTTATTCTCAAATTCAGGTGGATCAAGCCGGCTGTGGGTGTGGGAACCTATAATTACATCTATCCCCTTAACCGCCCGGGCTAATTTTTTGTCTTCTTCCAAACCTATATGGGTAACCGCCACAATTACGTCGGCCCCACTGTCAGCAAGCTGATCGACCTGGCTGCGGGCCGTGGGCAAAACAGATTCAAATTCCACCCCCTCGATATCATACCCTTTCATCTCCTCGGTAAGCAGAGCAAAAAATCCAAATTTGATCCCTTTTTTCTCAACAAGAGCATTGGCAATTGTTCCCGGAAACCGCTGCGGACGGGTATCTGTTAATAGATAAACATTGGAATTGAGAACCGGATGTTTCAGCTCGTCGATTCGCCTGACAAGGGTATCGGTACCGACATCAAACTCATGGTTACCTATGGTTAAAAAATCATAATCGATCTCGTTCAACCCGGCAATCATCGCTTCACCATCGGTCAAATCCGATTCCGGAACGCCGGTAAACCAATCACCGGCATCAATTCTGAACAGTGGACGGGACTCACGCCGGGCAGCTTTTTCTTCCTGCTGGGAAAATGTTTTCAAGCTGGCAAAACCACCAACAGGAGGTTCATGGGCCAGCCAGGTCGCTTTGCCGGGCATAAAATGGCCATGGATATCATTGGTATGCAGAAAAGTAACCTCGACCACAGGCTCCATAAAAGCCCCGGAAAAAAATCCGGCGGGCTGCATTAAAAATAAAAGACCAATAACGGCCAGTAAACCGATTATCCATTTTCCTTTATCCATTATAAAACTCCTTCGAAGATATTTTAGATATTTTAAATAGTTTACAATAGTTCTGCGCTGGCGACCACTCGTTTGTTATGACGCCAGATGGCCCTTTTCCACCAGGGGTCACCCTTTTCCCAGTAAAAATAAATCTCACTGTCAGACGGTTTGTGTACGAGTGTAATTTCATACCCCCGGGAAACAAAACTTACTTCCTGCCGAATCCAGTCACTGGAACGAGAAATGAAATTAAACCGTGTTTCACCTGCATGTAGACCGGAAAGGGCCGGGTGATACCATATCACAGGGGGGTGAGAGAAATCAGGAACATAAAAGAAAACACCGCTGCCAGGCTGGTTGGTCCTTGCCGTCTCATATTTTCGTCCCCCGGACATTCGCTCCAAAAAACAGCGGACTTCCAGAAGATCGCCGCCGGAAGATAATAAGAGCAGATAGCTATCAGAATCAGAAAATTGCTCGATATAGTAACCACCGCCGGGTAAGATCCTGCTGACCCGGTAGTTCCATTCTTGATAAATATAAGTATCAGCGGTTGTTTTTGGATCAGCAAGACGAGAAGGCCAGAATTTAACTCCCACCGTCCAGGTATCGGAGACCTCCCAGCCAGGGTTAAGTTCAGGTTCGGATTTATGTTCCATTCGGTGTGGGGCACAGGTAACTAAAATAAGCAATCCTAAAAATATTACCACGCCCGGAAGACAATAACGCATCACCACCCACCTCTATCGCCAATAATCAAATTTCAAATTCCCGAAACTTTTCGAATCCAGAAAGTTTGGGAAATAATAATCAATTATAACGATTTTTTAAGAAACGGGCAGTATTTTATAGACCGATAGCCAATAAAATAATATCCGGAGGAAAAACCAGTTTTCCCTACATTTGCTGCTGGAGGGCACCCTGCTGGGATTGCAGCTCGGCCAGCATACTTTCCATCTGTCTGAACTGACGCTCAAGAACAGTCCGCCGATTATCGATATGTTCTTCCTGGCGTATTATGCGGTCCTCAAGATTCATAATTGTAGTATCAAACCCCTCAATCCGGGTTGCAATCAGACCGTCGGTACTATTGGTCATGTCTTCGAGGTAAGGGGAAAGACGGGTAGCAAAACCATCCGCTTCGTCGCCATCTTCAGTGGAAGCATTAAACATTTTTATTACATTATCTTTATCATCGGAAAGTGCACTTCTGAAAGTATCATGATTGAACGTTATCTTCCCAACATCTTTCGCGGAAACGGCCGAGGGATCAACCTGCTCGATCCCGAGATCGGCCATAGAATAAAGAGAACTTTCCGAACCAACAGCCTTATTATAGCGATCAGTGACCATACTGATCAACTGGGTCCGCAAATTCCGGGAAGTAGAATCGCTGGACAGCGGGCCTGTTTCGCTTTCTTCGCCCGGCTCGGTAGCCGGAATAACTTCGCTTTTTTTATTTATAAATTCAATCACACTGTTAAATTGATCAACAAAGCTGGCAACCTTTTTGGTTGATGATTCCAGATCTTCTGAAACTGTGATTGTAACCGGATCATCCGGATTATCAGCTTCGGTATGAAGTGATTTCAGATCAATTTCAATGCCTTCAAAATTTAACTTGTTACCATCGGCAGTGGCCTTGATGCCGTCGACGTTAACTTCGGCGTCGGTACCTGCGGTGTATTCCCCCTCCTCCTGGCCGGTGGTGGAACTATCCAGGAGATTTAAAGCACTGCCAAGATTACCCGAAACATCCTCGACCTCTATTTCGCCGGCACCGGTCTGCTCGTCGCGCAAAGTTATCCGATCGGTGAGAGAGTTAAAAGAGGCTGTAACTCCGTCCACATTATCGTTTATTTTCTTGATAACCGACTGCAGTGAATCGTCGGCAGCATCGTAACTGATTGTGGTACTGTTTATTCGAAGCTCTCCGGTACCGCTGACTTTATTGGTGAACAGGGCGTTTTCCAGCTTCACACCCGAATCGACGGCCATAAGATTTTCCGGATCGGTCTGCTCGGAAGGTCGCTGGGTGAAATTGTGGGCCGAACCGCTTTCCATTATTTCAACTGCTCGCAAAAAAGAATGGTCACCATTGGTAAAATCGCCCGGAGTATAATCAAGTTCAAAGGTTGACCCACCGGTATCAACACTCACCGGATCATCGGGATCCCCGCGCTGGTCACTGGGAACAAAAGAAAATCGATCTTTACTTTTATCATAATCAAATTTTAATCTCTGAATACCGTTCGGGTTGGCCGCCACTATCTCATCATTTACATGATCTATGAAATCCTGGAGAGTGGCATCGGGATTATCATCCATAAACTGCTGAATATCAATTCCGATCGTCTGATCCTCTTCAACGGTGCCGTATGGTTTGATGGTTATCGTAAAATCATCGGTGCCGGCATCCGTTAATTCAACATTATTTTCAAGTTCATCAAGTGCCTCGGAAAGACTGTCGCTCGTACTCAAGCCCCCCGTGCCCTCGGAGACCCGGCTGTTACTTATGGAAGTTTCTCCATCGCTCGTATACATTTTTTGATCGTTAATCTGACGTCCACTTCGAGTGGATGCCTTGGTGGCCAATGATTCAACAAAAATATCATAATCACCGGCCACAGCCTCAGAATCATCGCTGATGGAGGCGGTTAAAACATCGGTGTCGGACACATTCAGCTTCATCTTTTCATAACTATCGGTATCGCCAAGAGCGTCTACTTTGCTCAGCAGGCTGCTAACCCTGTTATTCAGGTCACGAAACGCATCCTGAGTCTTTGTCGCGTTTTCTATCCGGTCTTCATACCTCTTTATAGGCCGGGCCTCAATCTGCAAAAGCGAATTAACAATCTGGTCGGTATCTAATCCTGAAGAAAGTCCGCCAAAGCTGACACTCATTTTAACCAAACCTCCCTGTGTTTTTTTGACTCCACTGCACCCGATAACTCCCTCCGCTGAAGAAATCGGCCCTGTTAGTAGTATCGGCGCTGTTTTTAAAAAGCTTTAATATTTTTTTAAAAAAATACAGTTACAATAACCCTTCTCCCACATAAATAATATAAGACTTTTTAAAGGTAAAGTCAAATAATAAAAACTATCAGAACCTTCCAATAGTTTGTCATTGTCCGGCTTGACGCACAAGGATGTGCTAATGCTGCGGTCACACGGAGGTGTAAGAGCAGCCTTGACCGGGTAATCCATCCTCCACCTTCGTCATTGCCCGGCTTGACCGGGCAATCCAGTGGCTTTGGTTTTGACTCCAGAAATTCAACACCGTAAAATCAAAGCCGCTGGATTCCCGCTTTCGCGGGAATGACGGCCAATAAATGCTTGTCATTGCCCTCAGAGAGGTAAAAACCATCCAAACCTAAAAGTGTGGGGAAACGCAGGCCCGGGTTTAAAGCATAAATAAAACCCCTAACCCTACCGGATTTCGAACTGCTTTTTTAAACCCTCTGAAAAACAGCAGGAATTATAGACCCGGCCGCCCTGGTTTGAAACTCAAGCGCGGTTGATAAACTGGCGGCGTCCCGGGCCGACCGAAAGATAAGAGATCGGAACCTGGATATTATTTTCAATGTATTTTACATAATCGCGGGCAGCAGCGGGCAACTGAGAGAACGCAGTGCATTCACTGATATCCTCCTGCCAGCCCGGCAGCTCCTCGTAAACCGGCTCGACCGTTTCCAGGTCACTGCAGCGGGGGGGGAATCCGTTTACCGGCTGCCCGGAAGATCCCCTGTAATCAACCGCCACTTTCACGGTTTCCCGGCCACTCAAAACATCCAGTTTTGTTAACACCAGATCAGTAAAACCGTTAACGCGGGCCGTATAACGCAAAATCTTCAGATCAAGCCAGCCACAGCGGCGGGGGCGGCCTGTTGTTGCCCCGAATTCGCCACCTTTTTCCTGGAGCCACTGCCCCAGCTCTCCCTTTAATTCAGCCGGAAACGGCCCCTCACCAACACGAGTTGTGTAAGCTTTGGCAATTCCCAGCACAGTCTCAAGTCGATGGCCGGGAAAACCACTCCCGGTAACCACACCACCAACCGTAGGGTTTGAAGAAGTCACATACGGATAGGTGCCAAAATCTATATCAAGCAACGAACCCTGAGCCCCTTCAAAAAGTATTTTTTCACCGCGACGGTATGCGGCATCAAGCTCGGCGGGACTGTCGACAATCAATTCCTCCAACTGCTGATAATAGTCATTATATTCTTCGGCCAGCTCAGCGGGACTGCTATCCTCAAATTCATTCCAACCCTGATCGAGTTCGCTTATAATCGCCCGGCAATGAGCTTCAAGTTCATCTTTTTCAGCCAGGTCACAGATACGCAAACCCTGACGACGCACCTTGTCCAGATAAGCGGGGCCAATCCCTTTGCCGGTAGTTCCAATCTTA
>JBKGYI010000111.1:0-5516 GCA_046546195.1 bacterium
TGGTTTTGATTTTAAAAATAATTAAATGCTGTTGCCTTAATCCGTGGTTCCAGCATTTGAAGTTGATTTTGATTTTGAATTTGATGTTGATGTTGATTTTGAATTTGATTTTTGCTTTTACTCCCAGCTCCCCGCGCCACGCTCCCCGCTAATTAATTTTGCCTTTCCTCCCCTCCTCCACTCTTCCGCTCTTCCGCTCCTCGAAGCCCCACAGATGTGCGGGAGCAGTGAAACCGGGCAATCCAGTGACTTTGGTGTTTGACTCTATGAAGTCAAAACCGTAAAGTCAACACCGCTGGATTCTAGCCGGGGCCGGAATAACCATTGGAAGGTTCTGCCTTAATGCTGCTTTTGCTTTTTTTATGTATAATCAATAAAATGCTCGAAAGGAGTTTTTCATGGCTCGTATACACCACGATCTTGAAAGCGGTCCTCTCTTCACCGATTTTTACCAGTTAACCATGGCCCAGGTTTATTTCGAGGAAAACATGCATGAAACACCAGCCCTGTTCGAGCATTTTTTTCGCCATTATCCCGATTATGGCGACCACCAGGCCGGCTACTGCATAAACGCCGGCCTCGATACATTCCTTGACTGGCTGGAAGATCTTACCTTCAGCAGTGAAGACATGAACTATTTAAAAAACCACACGGACACTAACGAGCGCCCCCTGTTTACGGATTCTTTTTTGAACTGGCTCTCCACGCTCAACTTTGCTGAGCAGTTGACCATCGAGGCAATCCCCGAGGGCCGGGTCGTCCATCCTAACTCCCCGCTGACCGTTGTCAAAGGCCCGCTGGCCGTTGCCCAGTTAATCGAAACACCCCTTCTCAATAAACTTAATTTCCAGACCCTGATCGCCACCAAAGCAGCCCGCATAAAACAGGCCGGCAACTCCAATTTGTTGCTGGAATTCGGATTACGCCGCGCTCACGGCGACGGGGCCAATCCCGGCACCCGGGCCGCCCTGATCGGCGGGGCTGATTTTTCATCTAATACAGGTGTCTCCTATAAACTTGGTTTCCCACCAAAAGGAACCCACGCCCACAGTCTTGTCCAGGCCTACCTCGCCCGCGGCAAAAAGGAAATCGACGCCTTCAAAGCTTTTGCCCGCCTTTATCCCGATAACTGTATATTGCTCATCGATACTATCGACACCTTAAAAAGTGGCCTCCCCAATGCAATAACCGTTTTCAAACAACTACAGGCCAACGGCCATCAGCCTCTGGCCATACGGCTCGATTCCGGCGATCTTGCCCATCTTGCCGTCCGCTGCGCACAACAACTGAATGCCGAGGGGCTTGAGAAAGTAAAAATTGTTCTCTCCAACCAACTCGACGAACAGGTTCTGCGCCAGATAATTATTCAGATCAGGGAAGAAGCTCCGGAGCATGGCCTGCGGGCCGATAAAGTCATCGACAGACTCACTTACGGGGTTGGAACCCGGCTTATTACCTCACGGGGAGATTCTTCTCTGGGCGGTGTTTATAAACTTGTCGGTTTGAAAAAAGGTTCTGACTGGCAACCGGTTTTGAAAATATCCGAACACCCGGAAAAAATACCCACACCCGGACGCAAAAAAATCTGGCGGCTCTACGACAGCCGCGGTAAAGCAACCGTAGATTTGATCGGAACCGCCGAGGAAACTACAGAATTCCAGGAACCTCTAATCCTGCACCATCCAACTCACCCAAAACTGCAGCGAAAACTGCCGCCCGGCGAAATTAGTAAAACTGAGCAACTGCACATTACAGCTCTTGACCGGGGAAAAAGACTCTACCGCACCAATATAAAAAGATGCCGCGAACTAAGAGAAAACGATCTGGAACGATTGGACACCGGCGTGAAAAGAATAATAAATCCCCACCGCTACCACGTCTCCCTGACTAAAAAAATGTGGCAGAAAAAATCAGAGCTTATTGATTCTCTCAGTACTGAAAAAATCGTGGAAGACTATTCATAACCCCGCCGACAGGAGGGAATATTCCCTCAGACTCTCTTGAAGACAGGGGCTGTCGATTTGGTTGGGTTTCTTTTTAGCCTTTTGCGGGGGAAATTAAATATAGTGTCCCCGAGGGGATTTCCCACTGCGTGGGGGCTATTCTATCCAGAATTGAGCCGACAAGCAAATTTGGACAATAAAATTTAAAACCTGGATTGCATAGCCTCCATGGCAAATGGTTCCCCCTCAACGCTCGCCTTCGCTCGCTGCTCCCCTGCGCCGCATCCCTGCGGCTGAAACCCTGAGGGAATACTCCCTCAGACTCCCTTGAAGACAGGGGCTGTCGATTTGGTTGGGTTTCTTTTTGGCCTTTTACGGGGGAAATTAAATATGGTGTCCCCGAGGGGATTTGAACCCCTGTCTTCAGGATGAAAACCTGATGTCCTTGGCCAGGCTAGACGACGGGGACACCTTTGTTCAAGGACGAAATATGATACGAACTGCATACAATTTAGTCAAGCCTGTCTGTTCATTTTTTTCTATTTTTTTTACAATAAAACAGATTCGATGCAAATATACTCGAAAGGATGATCGTATTGGATTTCAAAAATTTCAAAGAACTGGTTAAATCCTGCAGAAGCGTACGCCGTTTTAAACAGGACGAAATAGATTCCACCACCCTGAAAGAGCTGGTTAATATAGCACGGTTTTCGCCCAGCGCTGCCAACCTGCAGCCGCTGCGTTTTATAATCGTTAACAACCCTAACGAAAAAAAAGCTCTATACCCGGCACTCGCCTGGGCCGGGTACATAAAAGACTGGGACGGTCCACAGGAAGGAGAACGGCCGGCTGCCTACTTGATTATCCTCGGCGATACAACCGTCTCCGAATATCTTGAATATGACGCCGGAATTGCCGCCCAGAGCATCCTGCTTGGCGCACGCTGCCAGGGACTTAGCTGTTGCATTCTTGGCGCATTGGACAGAGATTTAATCAGAAAAGAATTTAAAATCCCCGAAAAAATGAAAATAATACTGGTGCTTGCACTCGGCAAGCCCGCCGAGGAAGTAGTTATCGACGAAAACAATAACGACCCGGTAACCTACTATCGTGATAACGATGACATTCATCATGTCCCAAAGCGTAAACTGAATAATCTAATAGCAGATTATTCGTAAAACTCTCTATTTTCTGCGGTAAGATGCTTTAATTCCAATTTTAATTCCCGAATTCTTTCTCGCAGACGTTTTTGCTCTTTACCCATCATCCCCACGGGAAGCTGAGTTGAACTCAATAATAATCCCATTCTGTTCCAGAACAGCTCTTTTGTCTTTTCTTCAATCTTCTCGCGCAAGGCTTTCTGTTTAAATGCTTCCTTACGGGCCTCTTTTTCGATATCCTTCGGCTCACTTTGATCAATTCTTATAAGATCGACCAGAATTTCATGCTGAATACTCGGCAGTGGATCACAAATGTAATAAAGCCGATGCCGGTCATCCTTATCACCCGCATTACTCCAATCAACAAAACCAAGGTCGCGCAAAATACCCAGATGATTGGAAGTGCGAAATTTATTCATATCGCACAACCGTCCCAACACCGTAGGAGTATAAGAATTCCGACTCAAAGCTCGAAGCATCCTAAACCGAACCGGAGACCCCACCCCCCGCAAAAGCTCCGCCAAACAAACATCCCCCATCAAAACCGCCCCCAATTAAACTAGTTAAGATAAATCTTAACTAGTTTAATTGGCCGGGCAGATAGTTTCAAGGATAATTTTTTGGGGGCAGAACCTTGGGATAGTCATTTTGGGGCTCGCTATTTTTTAGCACATCCATGTGCGTTAAAAACCAGAATTCTCAGCTTTAAAACAGACAAACAAAAAACAACCATTGGATTGCACGACTGAGCCGAAAATGACAATCCGTCGGAAATTTATGGGCGGGTTTAGAAACTAGTTAAGATTTATCTTAACTTGTTTAAATTGGGTTATTTTTGTGGGGGATTGCGGTATAATTAGTTTGTGTGGACTTCAATTTTTTTACGGGGTGGTTCTTATGGTTAATGTTCTGGTGGTTTATTATACTCGGACCGGGCATACTGAGAAGATGGCGCAGATTGTGGCGGAGGGGGCGAGCGAAGAAGGGGCTGAAGTTGCGCTCAAGCATATCGAAGACTGCAGCGTTGATGAGCTTCCCGAATATGACGCGATAGCTATCGGCTCCCCGACCTATTATGGTTCAATGGCGGCGGCGATTAAAAAATTTCTTGATGACAGTGTGAAATATCACGGAGAACTCGACGGAATGGTCGGAGCCGCATTTTCCTCGGCAGCAAACGTGGGCGGAGGTAATGAAACCACTGTCCGCGGAATCATCGATGCCCTCCTGATACACGGGATGATTATCCAGGGAGACCCCGATGGCGACCACTACGGCGCCGTGGCTATCGGCGCCCCCGACGGCCGGGCCAACAAGCAGTGCTCGCAGCTGGGGCGCAGACTCGCAAATCTAACTAAAAAACTGCACTGAATATACCGTGGTTATTTCCTCCGCATAGCGCTGCAGCAGGCAGAGAAGTTCATTATAAGCGGTTTTTACCACGGTATTTCTAAAAACAGCAGTTTAACCGGGGGAAAAAGCCTACAACAGTTCCTGAAGGTACTGGCCGGTGTATGATTTTTTCTCTTCGATTATTCCAGCACAGGGACCGGAATAAATAAGCTCGCCGCCTTTTTCTCCACCTTCGGGACCCAGATCTATCAGCCAGTCAGCGTTTTTAATGACCTCAAGGTTATGCTCGATGACCAGGACAGTGTTCCCACGGTCAACCAGACGGTGCAAAACCTTCAGCAATCTTCTTATATCCTCCTTATGCAGACCGGTAGTCGGTTCATCGAGTAAATAGAGAGTATCCCCGCTTTGAACCCGGGAAAGTTCAGAGGCCAGTTTGACCCGCTGGGCCTCGCCGCCGGAGAGGGTGGTTGCCGGCTGACCGAGACGGATATAATCAAGTCCGACATCGTTTAATGTTTTCAAGCGGCGACGCACCGCTGGGATTTTTTCAAAAAACTCCAGCGCCTCCTCAACTGTCATATGCAAAACATCGGCAATCGATTTCCCCCGGTAACGAACCTCCAGAGTTTCGGAATTATATCTTTTTCCGCCGCATTCATCACAGGTGACATAAACATCGGGCAGAAAATGCATCTCAATCTGCTGTTTACCCGCTCCGCCGCAATTTTCGCAGCGACCTCCTTTTACATTAAAACTGAACCTGCCTTTATCGTAGCCGCGCAGCCGGGCCTCCGGAAGTTCCGCAAACAGTTCTCTAATCGGCGTAAACAGTTTTGTGTAGGTGGCCGGATTACTGCGAGGGGTGCGGCCGATCGGAGACTGGTCAACATTAACCACTTTATTTATTTGCTCCACCCCTTCCATACTTTCAAACTCCAGGGGACGCGCGGTCGCACTGTAAAGACGGCGACTCAAGGCCCTGTATAACGTCTCATAAATCAATGTACTCTTGCCGCTGCCCGAAACCCCGGTCACGCAGGAAAATACCGCCAGGGGA
>JBKGYI010000112.1:0-5513 GCA_046546195.1 bacterium
TGGCCGTGATCGGCAGCGGTCCCGCCGGTCTGACTGCTGCCGCTGATCTGTTGAAATACGGCCATGAGGTCACTATTTTTGAAGCTTTTCATGAACCAGGTGGGGTTCTGGTTTACGGAATTCCCGAGTTTCGTCTGCCCAAAGAAATTGTATCCGATGAGATTGAATCACTGAAAAAAATGGGAGCTAAAATAGAGTTGAATACTTTTGTCGGTAAAACTTTCAGCATTGATGACCTGCTGGAGGAAAAAGGTTATGATGCCCTGTTTATTGGCAGCGGGGCAGGTTTGCCCGCTTTTATGGACATCCCCGGTGAAAACCTGGCCGGGGTTTATTCGGCCAATGAGTTTCTCTCCCGGGTTAATCTGATGAAAGCCTACCGCGAGGATTATGTGACTCCCGTTAAAGTCGGCGCAAAGGTAGCGGTGGTTGGCGGGGGGAACGTCGCCCTCGATGCTGCACGCAGCGCCCGGCGGATTGGGAAACCGGAGGTCTACTTAATTTACCGGCGTTCCCGCGTTGAGATGCCGGCCCGGGCTGAAGAGGTGGAACACGCCGAGCAGGAAGGAATAAAATTTAAACTGCTGACCAACCCGGTGCGTTATATCGGTGATCAACAGGGACGGGTCAAAGCAGTAGAATGCGTGGAGATGGAACTTGGCGAACCGGATCAATCGGGTCGACGCCGGCCGCTGGTGGTGGAGGGTAGTGAGCATCGGATCGAGGTCAATACTGTGATAGTGGCTATCGGTTCGAAACCGCGCGGTCAGCTCGCCGGTTCGACCACGGGGCTAAAAACCACCGAGTGGGGTACGCTGGTGGTTGATAAAGAAACAGGCCAGACCAGCCGCGAGGCTGTTTTTGCTGCCGGTGATGTGGTGACCGGGGCGGCTACCGTGATAGAAGCGATGGGAGCGGCGCGCCGCGCCGCCCGGGGAATCAATGAATATTTAAAAAACAGACGCTGAGTTGGGGAGAGTGATATAATGTGGGATGTGGCTGTTGCGGGGGGAGGCCCGGCCGGATGCATGGTGGCCGGTGAACTGGCCCGCCGTGGTTTTGAGGTCTGTTTGCTGGAAAAAGAAAAAATACCCCGTAAAAAACCGTGCGGCGGGGGCCTTCCTCCCCACACGGTGGAATTTCTGCGAAAAAACGGGATAGACTATCCGGATTGTTGCCAGAAAAAAGCAAGTGTGGCCCAATTATATTGTGATTTTGAGGATCCGGTTGATGTTGATTTAGATTCCGCCGCTATCCAGCTTGTCGATCGAACCCGGTTTGACGCCCGTCTTGTCGATTGGGCCCGTCAGCAGGGGGCCGGGGTTGTTACTGAAACTGCCGTTGAAGCGGTTGAAGTTGAATCCAACCGGGTCATTTTTTCCGCTTCTGAAAACATCCGTGAATCCGCTCGTTTTTTTGCTTTGACCTGCGGCCCGGCTTCCGAGTTGCCAAAAAAAATCAAAATAGGCCCGCTTCGGGCCGGCGGAGTGGCCATGGCCTGTCATCTGCCGTTTAGCGCCGGATTTGAGGATCCAGATAAACTTATTTTCAACCTGCTTTCGAAAATAAATGGTTATGGCTGGGTTTTCCCGAAAAAAGATCATCTGAATGTGGGGATTGCCGGGGGAAAAACCGATGTTTCCTATCCTTGTCTGCTGAAAAAGTTTATCAAGGAAACATTTGCCGTTTCAGAAATCCCGCCCGATATTCCGCGTTTTGGTTTTCTGCTTCCTTTTTATAACGATAATGTGCGGTTTGTGCGGGGAAGGGTGGCGGTTGCCGGAGATGCCGGAGGATTTGTTGATCCGGTAACCGGAGAGGGAATCTATTATGCCCTGAAGAGTGGTAAAATACTGGCGAACGCTATTGAAACGGCTTTGAGGGGTGACAGGGAACTTTCGACAGTTTATCGTTCCCGGCTTGAAAAGCATATTTTGCCTGATTTACGCCGAGCCGGCTGGCTGGCCCGGTTGCTTTACGGGGCACCCGGTCTTTTTTATAAACTTATTATGAAGCGAAAACTGGGGGAAAAGACTTTTAAACAGATTGCTCGCGGTGATGTTACTTATCGCAACATTTTTGTCGCCCTCAGCCGGGAGTTTTTAAATGTTAAAAGGTAAAAACCAGCTTGCCAGTTTGCTATCAGCGGTGAGAAAGCAGCTTGTTGAACCGGTTGACAGTAAGGAATGGTTCGAAAAAGTTAAAGATATAATTTCTTATCCCAAAGACGGTTCCACCCAGCAGGTATGGGAGAAGATAAGAAAACTCGCTGTTTCCTATTCAGAAAAGAATGATAAAACTTTTCTCTGGCAGATAGTTGGTCAGCTTTATTTGCTGGTCGAGTGGTACGTTTCGCGACCGGTAACGATTGTTGGGGGAATCGGCGATAAACGAGCGGAAGCGCTGGAGAGGTTGGGGATAAAAACAATTTATGACCTGATAACCCATTACCCGCGCTCCTATACCGACCGGCGTTATGTTCAGGATATAAATTCCTTGCGCGAAAACGAGCAGAGCAATATTTATGGCGAAGTGGTGGCCTGCGGTATTTCACGGGGCCGCAAACCGCGTTTTGAAGTTCGACTCAGTGACGATAGTGGGATTATAAACATTAATTTCTGGAATCAGATTTATCTTAAAGACAAGATTCACCGCGGCGATGAGCTTTTCTGTTCGGGACGGGTTGATTTTTACAGGGGTACCCCGCAGCTTAATAATCCGGATTTTGAAATTATCAAGAGCAAAGGGGATCTGGAGTCCAGCAAAATTTTAAAACCTATTTATGCGCTTACCGAGGGGGTTACGCAAAAAATGATGCGTTCCTGGGTCGCCGGGGGGCTGGAAATGCTGGAGGATATATTGATAGACTGCCTGCCCCGCCAAACCCGCCGCGAACTGGAGTTGCCCTCCTTAAACTGGAGTATGCGGCAGGTTCACCGGCCCGATTCTCTGCAGAACATTGATCTGGCCCGTCGCCGCCTGATTTTTGGTGAGTTCTTTTTTTATCAGCTTCTTTTTGTGATGCAGTCTTACCAGGTTGAAAAAATAGATAAAGACCGTTGCTACGGAAAAACGGGTCTACGAGAACAGTTTATTCAATCACTGCCGTTTAACCTGACCGGCGATCAGCGCCGGGCCCTGGAAACTATTGAGTCCGATCTGTCCGGCCGTGCGCCGATGCACAGGCTGCTTCAGTGGGATGTGGGAACCGGTAAAACGGCGGTAGCTGCCGCCTCTTTACTGCGAGTTGTGGACAATGGCTGGCAGACCGCTTTTATGGCTCCCACTGAAGTGCTTGCCGAACAGCATTATGCGACCCTGGCTCAGTTTATGCGCGAACTTCCCTGCCGGCTGGAACTTCTGATTGGCAGTATGCCCGGGAGTGAAAAAGATGATGTTCGCGCCAAAATAAAGAGCGGTGAGATAGATCTGGTTATTGGAACCCACGCTCTTATCCAGGAGAGTGTTGATTATCCAAACCTTGCCTATGTGGTAATCGATGAGCAGCACCGGTTTGGAGTCCAGCAGCGCCGTGAGCTGCGGGAAAAAGGGCCTGAAATTGACATGTTGATTATGTCGGCGACCCCGATCCCGCGCAGTCTGGCTCTTACTGCTTACGGTGATCTGGAGATAACGACCCTGGAGGAGTTTCCCGGCGGGGAAAAACAGATTGAGACCGAGCTGGTCGAGCAGACCGACCATAACAGAAGCCGTGTGTATAAACAGATACGTTCCGCGCTCCGGGAGGGAGAGCGCGCTTTTTTTGTTTTTCCGGCGATAGAGGAAAATGAAGACAGCGGGCTGACTGCTGCTGAAGACGCTTATGAGAAAACACTGAGATCGGATTTTTTTGAAGGAATCGAAGTGGGACTTGTTCACGGCCGGATGTCCCGCGAGGAAAAACAGGAAGTTATGGATTGTTTCCGCAACGGTGAGGTCCAGCTTCTTTATTCGACAACAGTTATTGAGGTTGGTATTGATGTCCCCGAGGCCAGTTACCTGGTTGTCCACGAGTCGGAACGGTTTGGGCTGGCCCAACTGCACCAGCTCAGGGGAAGGGTGGGCCGCGGGGGTCAGGATGCTCACTGTTATTTACTTGTCTCTCCCGATGTTTCACCGGATTCCAAAGAGCGCCTGCAGATTTTGGAGAAGACAAACGATGGTTTTGAGGTTTCTCGCCACGACCTGCGTTTTCGGGGGATAGGTGATCCCGCCGGCACCCGCCAGTCCGGATTTACCTGGTTTAAAATAGGTAATATATGGGAGGACAGGGAACTGATGTTAGAAGCCCGCTTCAAGGCCCGCAAAATGGTAAAAAAACACGCCGGACTTGAAGCTCCTGAGTTGATTTTGACTCGCCAGAAATACAACCACCAGTACAGAGAAAATCAGAAATATATAAAAATTGGTTGACTGCGGGGTTAACCCGGCTGTTAATGGCGATTTTTGACGTTATTGATGGCTGTCCATCAGACGAATCTATTCACAACGCTTTTGATTTTTTCATGTGTTTTCTTGTGCAACCCCGATTGAGTGCAGGGTCAGGTGGCTGTAATAATTGTTCCGAAAAATCGGTCTAACCCCTGTAACAAAAATATTTATTAACGGGACCCGGCAAGAAGATACGTTATGCTTGACAGCGGGGTTCTTATTGCCATAATAGGAACCGTTAAACTTAATTTTTTATAGAGGTGTTACAGATGAAAGAGGTAGCTATATTGTGTGTTATTGTTTTTACGGGAATATTTTTATTAAACCTGGCAGCCGGTGAGGGTTATGCGGCCGCCGGTGAATCCTGGCTGGGGATAGCAGTTTTTAATCCTGTTCAGTACCCGGATCAATCTTTTTCTGTTCGTGGACTTCGGGTTAATGCCATATATGCAAATAATAAAAACCTCAGTGGGGTTGACCTTGGTTTGTATTACAACCACCTGAAAGGTGATTTAAACGGGTTTCAGCTCAGTCTTTATAACAAAGTCGAGGGTGGGGGCAGTGGTCTGCAGCTTGGGGCTGTCAATGATATTGGAAGTAATTTTTCGGGAGTGCAGCTCGGGCTGGCCAATTTTTCTGCTAAGTATCAGAAAGGTGTTCAACTGGGAATTTACAACTGCGGCGGGCATGTTTCCGGTTTACAGCTTGGTGTTTTAAATAAAGCAAAATCGCTGCATGGTTTACAGATCGGTTTGTTTAACCTTAAGGAAGCTGTTGGCCCGGGGATTCCCAAATCTTTGCCAATGCGCGGCTTTCCCCTGATCAACTGGACTTTTCAATAATAAAATCGCAGTAAATGATGGTGATGCAAGCGGGTTAGTTGTTTGGAAGAAAATTAAAAAAGGGAGCTGGTCAAGATGGAACCGGGGTTTTTAGCTTCGCTGTTTGATTTTTCATTTTCAAATTTTATTACAAGCAAGCTGGTGAAAATAATTTATGCGCTGGCTTTGCTGGTAATCTGTGTATCTGGTGTGGGTATATTTTTTGGCGGTCTTTCCCAGGGTGGGGTGGCAGGGATGGCA
>JBKGYI010000113.1:0-5507 GCA_046546195.1 bacterium
AGGATAAGGGGAAGATAGTTGCCGGGTTATGCCAGATGATGGCTGATAAAATCACCGAGCTGTTGGCGGGGGTCAATGCGGGGAAAATTATGATCACCGGAGGCTGCAGCCAGAACCGGGTTTTTACTGATTTTTTGCAGTCCCGGTTTGCAGAGATCATTATTCCCGACCAGGGCCGTTGCTTTGAGTCATTTGGAACAGCTATCTGGGCCGCCGAAAATAATGCCAGGGTTGAAAAAAGCGGATCTGAAATTTTCCGCAGGAATCGGAGTTCGTTTGATTTTATTGCACCGCTTAAAGAGTTTGAAGAACGTGTTAGTTTTCACAGTATTCAGCGCCAGCAGCCGGAAACCGGGGATAGATGTTTGCTGGGTATAGATGTCGGATCCACCACAACAAAAGCGGTGCTGGTCCGTGATGAGGATCAGACTGTACTTGCCTCTGTATATCTGCGAACCGGTGGAGACCCGGTGCGTGCGGCCCGAAATTGCTACAGGGATATTGCCGGCCAGCTGGATGTTGAAGTTGAGATAGTGGGACTGGGAGTGACCGGCTCGGGCCGGCAGCTTGTCGGGTTACATGCGCTTACGGATTCGATTATAAATGAGATTATAGCCCATGCAACGGCGGCTGTCTATTTTGACGAAAAGGTTGATACAATATTTGAAATTGGTGGTCAGGACGCTAAATATACTCACCTTACTGCCGGTGTTCCGACCGATTATGCGATGAATGAGGCCTGCAGCGCGGGGACCGGCTCCTTTTTGGAAGAATCGGCTTCTGAATCACTGAACGTGGCCATGGAAGATATAGCGGACCTTGCTTTAAAAGGCAGCAATCCACCAAATTTTAACGATCAGTGTGCCGCTTTCATAAGCAGTGATATTAAAAATGCTATCCAGGAGGGGATTTCAACCGAGGATATATGCGCCGGGCTTGTTTATTCTATCTGCCTGAATTATTCAAACAGAGTTCAGGGAAACCGCCCGACCGGCGAAAAAGTGTTTATGCAGGGGGGTGTTTGTTACAATCGAGCCGTGCCGGTGGCGATGGCTGCATTGACCGGGAGCAATATTGTCGTGCCGCCGGAACCGGGCCTGATGGGAGCTTTCGGTGTGGCCCTTGTTGTTCGGAAACATCTTCAACTGGGGCTTGTTGAAGAGAGTAGTTTTGACCTAAAAGAGCTTGCCGCCAGGGAAATAGTGCGCCACAAACCGTTTATCTGCCAGGGGTCGGCGGAAAACTGCGATAGAAAATGTGAAATAGCTGTTATGGAAATTGAGGGGAAAAAGTATCCGTTTGGCGGGATATGCAGTAAATACGATAATGTTCGCAGTGATAAAAATTACGATATTGAAAGCCTCGATCAGGTGCGCCGCCGGGAAAAACTTGCTTTTGATGATTATGCCGGCAAATCAGTGGGTCCATCCGGCAGCGTGGGAATGAACCGTTCGCTGATGACCAATACACTGTTTCCACTTTTCTCAACATTTTTTGCGGAGCTTGGTTTTGAACCGCTGCTGCCCGATAAAATACGTGAATCCGGCCGTCGCAAACAGGGAGCCGCCTTCTGCTACCCGGTAGAGATAAGCCACGGTTATATAGAAGATCTCATTGAGAAAAAGCCTGATTTTTTATTTATCCCCCATGTAAAGGCGCTGCCGACGCAGGAACCGGATTTGCCCGGCACGATCTGCCCGCTGGCCCAGGGGGAAAGTTATTATCTGCGTGCTTCCTGGGAAGAAATAGATTCCCGGCGTCATCTTGAGGCAGTGTTTGATTTTACCGGTGGATATTCGACGCAGGAAAAACAGTTTTCAAAAATAGGTCGCCGGCTGGGTTGTTCCAAAAAAGAAATCAATAATGCTTTTACGTCTGCGGTTTGCAGGCAGAACTCTTTTGAAGAAAATTTTAAAAAAGAGGGCCAAAGATTGCTGGGTGAACTGGAGTCCGCCCCCGAAAGGCGGGCGTTTGTCCTTTTTGGCCGGCCCTATAACGCTTTTTCCAGTGATGCGAACATGGGGATACCCCGCAAACTTGCTTCCCGGGGCGAGCTGATTATACCGCTTGACATGCTGCCGCTGGAATCCGAGCGGCTCGAGGAACAGATGTACTGGTCGATGGGACAGAAGATTTTGAAGGGAGCTGCTTTTGTTAATCGTCATCCCCAACTTTTTGGAGTTTATATTACAAATTTTAGCTGTGGCCCCGATTCCTTTTTAATCAGTTATTTCAGGCAGAAGATGGGTAAAAAACCCTCCCTGACCCTTGAGCTGGACAGCCATACCGCGGATGCCGGTCTCGATACCCGGGTTGAGGCTTTTTTAGATATTGTGGATAGCTACCAGCAGCTTTCCGTTGAAGAAAAGGAAAAAAAAGTTTCTTTGCTGCGAGCGGCGCGGATTGTTAATAACGGTAGTTCGCCAAAGGTAATTGATTCGCAGGGAAAAAAACTGTCATTTTCTGATGGGAGGGTGACGGTGCTGGTTCCTTCGATGGGAGATAACGCCAGCCGGGGAATAGCCGCTGCGATGCGTTACGCGGGGATTAATGCTCGCGCCTGCCCGCCGCCGGCGAACAGGGAACTGGAACTGGGCCGGGCGAATACACTCTGTAAGGAGTGTTTGCCGCTGCAGCTTACGGTGGGAACTTTATTTAATTATCTCGAAGACCGTGATCCGCAGGAAGTTGTTGTTTACTTCATGCCTGACGCTTCCGGCCCCTGCCGGTTTGGACAGTATAATATTTTTATGAAGAAGATGATTTTGGAAAAAGAGATCGAAAACGTGGCTTTTTTCTCACCGACGGCGGAAAACAGTTACTCGGGAATGGGGATGAAGTTCACCCGCCGGGCCTGGGATGCTATTGTTATCGGCGATCTGCTGGATGAAATATATAACAGCCTGCTTGTGCTGGCTGCCGACAAGAAAAAAGCTCTAAAAACGTACGAAAAATGCCGCCAGCGTATTTTCCAGAGAATTTCCGAAGCAAGGTGGTCCAGGCTGGAAGATGTCCTGGGCTGGGCGGCCGGGCAGATAGGTGAGATAGAGCTGGTTGATTCTTACCGCCGGGTGCCGAAGGTTATTCTTACCGGGGAAATTTATGTGCGCAGCGACGCTTTTTCCCGGCAGTATCTTGTTGAGCGGCTGGCCAGACGGGGTATTATAACCAGAGTTGCTCCTAATATTGAGTGGATTTATTACACCGATTACTGCGTGCGCGAGGATCTGTCCTGGGATGTGAATGTCTGGGATAAGTTGACCAACCGACTTTCCGGGGTGTTTAAGAAAAATCGTGAAAAAGCAATCAAGGATATTCTCGGGCAGACAAATCTTTGCAGCAGCGAGCCACTTGAAGTTGAGGACTATATTAATGCGGCGGCTGATGTTGTTTCTCCCGAATTGACCGGGGAGGCGATACTTACTGTAGGCGGCGCGATATCGGAGTTGATCGGCCATGTTTCTGGCGTGATAGCCGTCGGTCCTTTTGGCTGTATGCCCAACCGGGTCGCCGAAGCGGTGTTAAACGGAGGATTGGATAGTGAAAAACGTAGCCAGGCACTGCCGGGAAGCCTGGAAGAAAAAGTGATGGAAGAGTTTCCCTCTCTTCCTTTCCTGGCTATAGAAACGGATGGAAGTGCTTTCCCCCAGGTGATAGAGGCCCGTCTTGAGGCTTTCTGTCTGCAGGTGGAACGCCTCCATGAATTTATAAAAAGTTAGCCGGTAACAACCTGACTGCTCTATCAGTGCAGAGGCCGGGCCATCCGGCGGAGTGTAACTCTCAGGTTAACACTCCACCGGCCCCCCTTCCTCCGGGAGGGGCAAAAACCCGGCCTGTTCCCCCCAGGCCCCGGAACCTTGAGGATCCCACATTTTTTTAACAACGATTACACTATAGCATCTTTGTTATTGAAATAAAATGTGATTTTTGTCACATCTGGTCTATAAACTAAAATATAGGGGGAGAACAGTAACGGCGAAGCCACTACTTTTTTGATTGTTCATCTGTTTTTTAGTTTTATTTTGTATATCCAGAGGCTGTTCAAATTATGCGTTTGGCGGGGTGGGGAAGAAAAACTCAGTGTTCGCAGTGGCGGAGCAGAGCTGTTTGGGCTGTTTCTGCTATTTGAGGATCATCGCTTTCAGCATATTTTTTTAGATAGTCTGTTGCTTTCGGCCAGGAGAGATAACCGAGAGTTTCGACGGCGGCCAGCGCCTGCTGTTTATCTGTTTCTTCATCGAGTATTCTGATAAGTTCCGGACCCGCCTCGTATATATCGTGAACCGCCGCTGCTTCGAGAGCAGCCAGTCGCCGGGCATCATTTACTTCGCGCATCAGTTCGCGCATTATTATTTGCCGCCATTCCCCCTGTTTTATCCGGGCTATCGCTTTTACGGCCCCGGTAACAAGTTCCGCCTCGCCGCTATTATAAAACCGGTTGATACTTGCGGCGGCCAGCTCCGGTGCGGCGAGGGCATAATAAACAAGGGCCCGGCCGCGCAGAGCGTTCGGCCAGTCTTCCTGTTCAACTATTTTTTCAATGTAATCGCGAATCAGGTTAAAATGGAGTAAAGTCAGACCTTTTATTTCTTCATCTTCGACCGTTTTGTATTGTTTTTGTCCGGCAAGATGGTAGTCAGCCATGAGGCCGCGGTGCAGGTAATCGCCAAGGCAGTGCAGCCCGGCCAGCCGGATTTCAAGCCTGTTGTCATCAGCTATAAGATGAAAAAGTGGTTCGATAAAGTCAGCGGCGTCAAAAGAAGCGGCGAGATTAATTGCTTGTTTGCGCAGTTCATCATCGCTGTGGTAGAGTGCTTCCATTATTACTTCTTGCGGCTCGAAGGCCAGTGCAAAAGGATTTTTTGCTATTTCTTCAAGCTGTTCGGATAATTTTTCAAAATCCATTATTTCTCCTCGTTTAACTCAAGTTTTAGACCGTCATAAGCCAGGAAAACATCTTCCGGCAATTTATTTGAGACAGTATTATAATCAATATCGTGGCTGCAGTGGGTCAAATAGGTTGTCCCGGCCTCCAGTTTTCTTGCTGTCTTCAGCGCTGTTTTCAAATTAAAGTGGGTATAGTGCTCCTTGAACCGCAGTGCTTCCAGAACCAGTATTTCCAGATTTTTTAATTTTTCCATGGTTGCCGGTGGAATTTCGCTCACATCACTTATGTAGGCAAAATTTCCAATCCGATAACCGTAGACTTCGGTTTTCCCGTGCATAACCGGAAGTGGGATAATCTCTAACCCTTCTATTTCTATTTTTTTGTTAATTTCTACCAGTTGTATTTTTGGTCGCCAGGTATCGTTGGCCGTTTTGTTGAAAATATAATGGAACCGTTTGCGGATCTCCTTCAGGGTTGGAGCGGGACCGTAGCAGGGCATCGGTTCTGTTTTTTTTCTTGTTATCGGCCGCACGTCGTCCAGTCCCATTAGATGATCGGAATGGTCATGGGTAAAGAGCAGAAAATCCAGTTCGCTGAACCCCTCCCGAATCATCTGCAG
>JBKGYI010000114.1:0-5494 GCA_046546195.1 bacterium
ACCTCTGTGATTTTTCAGCAACTCCCCGACTGAGTGCTGGACGGCAATGACTGGGCATTGGATGGTTCTGCTGTTCTGGCAGGTGTATTGACAATCGACTTTATTGTGGATAGGCTTATTTGCTTCAAAAGTAGTATCTTTTTGAAAAAGCATATACTACAGAAATTTTATTTTTTATCTGGGAGGATAACATGGATTACAAAACATTTATTAAAGAGCAGCGAAACACTTATGAGGACCTAAACCAAATATGCGAGGTTCTGGCCAACCCGGAAAATAAGAATTTTCTTGTTTACAGTCACGATGACCCCGACGGAGTGGCCGCGGCTGCAATTTTAACCCGTTATCTCGAACGTTCCGGACGTGATTATCAGCTCGAGCTTCCTCACACATTCGAACTTGAAACGGAGCGGGTAAAAGAACGTCTCCAGCAGGAGGCAAGCAAATACGACGCCTTAATCATCATGGACAAAGGAACCCTGGCAAAATATGACGAGTTAACCGAGTTAATTGAACCGGTGATGGTTATAGACCATCACTATACGGCCGGTGAGCCCGAGAACTGTCTGCTTTATAATCCCGAGGGGTTTTGCTGCAGCGGTCTGCAGGCCCACATGATCGTCGAGCTGGTCGATCAGACGGACAGCTACGATGATTTTTTAGCCCTGATAGCTCTGCGCTCGGACTGGACAATACGCCCGCTCAAAGACATGATCCCTGAGTTTGTGGAACCATTTTTCAACGAAGTAAAGGAGGACTGGAAGCCGCTTCTGGAACCGATCGAGTCAAGACCGACCTGGATGGAAATCGATCAGCGCAAATATACACTGCTGCTCAATCAGATAGCCGAACTTGTTTTTGCTGTTTCCGGCGGTGGTTTTTCTTACTTTTACGGCGACCGCGATGATGAGCTTGCCGAGCTGGATGCTACGTGGCTCTGTTACGAAGACCTGATGGAAATGGGACGCACGGGAGTTGATTTCAGCTCAGTTTCCACTCTTGAAGAAGCCATTGATCTTTTCCCGCGTAATGAACTTGTCGCTCGGATTTTCGATTATTTCTGCGCCGACTGGGACAGAAGCCTGGAACTGTTTGAATCCTCCATGTTCTTCGGCGAGCTCGGTGAAGTTGATCTGTTTCTTTTTACCGGAGAGGATACCCCGTTAATGCCGATGGTCGGCAGTGTAAAATTGGGCGATATTTCCCGAAAAAACGGCGACAAACCAACGGTGATGGTTATGGCCAACCATCAATCCGAGGGTGGCTGTCATTTCTCATTCAGAGGCACTTCGGACCTCATCCACCTGGGAAAGATTGCCGATCTGGTTTCCAACAGCCTTGCCGAACAGTTTGACTGCCCCGATGAAATCACAGGTGGTGGCCACCTGTTAGCTGCGGAGGTTAAAATCTTCCGCACCGATATAGAACCGGCAATACCTTTCCGACGCCTGGTAAATCATCTCACGGAAATCTATGAGCTGGCCCAGAAAAACAAATCCGGGGGATTAAGCGAAGATGAAAAAGAAAAAGCTATTGAACTGGGGCTTGAATACTTAACCGAGTAACCGGTTACAACGGCTGCCAGCTGCAGCACTTTGTTTCAAATTTTATCCAGCCGCTGCAGTTTAATTTACCGGCCAGCAGGCCAAATACCCGGGCCGGTTCCGAAAGAGACAAAAAAGCATGGGCCGGGCAGGATTTTTCGCAATCACTGGCTCCAAAACCCTTTTTTACCGGTTTGAACTGTTCGACTCCCAGCAGGGAGACAAGTTCACATTCAAAACTGGCCGGAGCTGCTACCGGCAACAGCCCTTCTATTCGTGAATGCGGGGATTTGACAAGATAATCTATATGCCAGAAAGAGCTTTTTTTATTGCCGGCAAACCGCTTCAGACGGATCGGCCAGCCTTTTTTGGCCCGGCCAACATAATACAGCCAGCCGGCAGGCCAGTCGATCTCCCCCAGGGCTCCCGCCACCACCCGTTCATGACAAAAATGGCGCACTGCAAGGCAGTAACATTCCGCATCCTGATTAAAAATGGGCATCGCTATCAATTAAAATGGTAACCGGACCGTCATTATCAGCCCTGATATCCATCATCGCCCCAAACACTCCCGACTGCACTTTATCAAACCTGTCCTTTAATTTCTTCAGGAAATCCTCATACATCCGCCGGGCTTTTTGAGGTCCGGCCGAAGCATGGAAACTGGGACGCAAACCACGGCGCACATCTCCGTAGAGAGTAAACTGTGGTATAAGTAGTATTGATCCCTTCGTCTCTTCAACTGACAGATTCATCTTACCCTGATCATCCTCAAAAACACGCAGGCCAATAATTTTTTTAAGAAGATACTCAATATCATTTTCAGAATCATTTTCACCCACAGCCAGAAAAACAAGCAGTCCGGCCCCAATCTCGCCGCTAATTTCACCCGACACTTTACATACCGCCCCGCTAACCCACTGAACAACCGCACGCACAATAACTCCTCCTCTATCTTATTATTTATCTAAAATAACAATCACATAAAGCCGGGCACCACAGTCTATACTCCGGTCTTTTTACGGCGGCGAAAGCTATACACCACAGTTATTACCGCGGCCAGTAATAAGAACACTAGGACAGTCAGAGTTGTTATGTTCCCTATCCGAACAATATAGTTTAAAGCTGACGGACCAAAATAGTAAGCCAGCAGGTAAGCCAGAGGCATGCTGATCAGAGCGGCAAAACAATCGTATTTGAGAAAACTGCTCAAATTCATCTTTAATAAGCCGGCTGTAAAAAAAGAGGGGAAACGGAGGCCCGGGGCCTGGCGGGCCACCAGCAGGGAACGCGGACCATAGCGCCGGTAATAATACTGAGCCTGACCGAGACGACGTTTGCTTATAAATATTCTCAAAAAACGCGAACCTAAAAATATACGACCACCAAAGCGACCCAGCGCATAAGTTACCAGATCCCCCGCAAGAACCCCGGCATAACAGACAACGAAAGTAAACCAGAACTCCATTCGACCGGTCGCAACCATGTAGCCACTAACTACAATACTCAGCTCTTCGGGGATGGGAACCCCCAACCCGGCAACTGTCAGAGCTAAAAAAACAGCCAGATACCTGTATTCAATTACCACAGGTAAAGCAAAATAAAAATAATCAAGCACTGCTAATCTATCCTATCTATTCAATATTTTTTTGGGGAAACACGAGCAGTAAAACTGCCGAATATTCATGTTCATAGTTATTTCCTTTCAGCGGGGCAATCTCGGAGGAACTTTCGAAGCCAAGCAGAGGAAACTCCCCCCAACCTTCTTTTATTATATCAAGGTCAACGTTTTTCTTGTTATAAAATGAAGGGTTCCGGGAACCACATTTGAACAAAAGACCAAAGGCCGGGGTTGAACCGGGAGCTCTTTTTTGCATCTCCTTGACGGTGGTTCTGAAATTTTCCCGGGCCCCATATGAATTTTCAAGAGCAAAAGACATTTTTTGACCCGCCTTAAGCTGTTCATCAACTACAAGCACATTTTTAGAGGTATCCACACCAAGCACATCACGAACCAGGTATTCACCCCGTTTTATCAGACGGGATTCAGGATTCACCGATAGGGCGATATGAAGGGAACGGGGGGGGCTACCGCCCACCTGCTCGACATGCTGGCGCAGGGTACGGGCCATCACCTGCATAGCCGGTTCCCCCTCGATTTCAATCAGGTAGTTGCGTTTAGCCTTCGTTATCAGCAGGGACTCACCTATCGGATAATGGGCCTGCGACACACCATATACCGGTTTCATCGCGCCGCTTAAAACAAATCCGCTCAGAGCATTGTAACTATGGTTATCGTGAGATAACTGGTAAGTTATCCTCTCTTTATTTTTTGTGTTGGACGCGCTTCCCCCGAGAAGAGGATAAAACCCGGTTTGTTCAGAAAACCCCCTGAAAAATAGCGGAGCCTTAAAACTAAAGGGATCGGGGAAAACACATATCGCCGCATTATTAAAAATAAAATTTTCGCTTAAAGCACCTAACTTTTTCCCTATTTTATAATTTTTCAACTGCAAATCATTCTCATAAAAAGGACAAAACTGTAATTTCGGCGCTGAGACGGCAAGTACCCCAATCTGGTTCACCCCATAATGCTCAGCTTCAGTAGTTATTATTCCCCGGGCGCTACAGCCGATAATATTTTTTGTCCCACTGCTGTTTCGCAAGTATCTCCCCAGGTCGTCACGAAAATATCTCGGAGCACCAAAAACAAGCAGCCAGTCAACTTTACGCGGGGCTATCCGGCCCACAGCCATCCCCGCGGCTTCATCGGCGGCCTGACGAATATCAACTCGGCTGCTGTATCCCACTCCGGCATTAATCACTGCTTATTTCCTCCGCAAGTTTCTCGCGGGCACTCTTCAGAGCCCCGGAATAGTTTTGAAACTGCTGAATGCTCATCGTAATATGAACATAATTATATTGAACAACAATCGCCTCTTCCCGACGATCGTACCAGGCCGAAATAAAATTACCCGTATGATCCTCAGTCTCAACCAGCTTTAACATCGACATCACAAGCATTCCTCCTGTTTCAACTGTTAAGTTGTGGATTATATCATTAAAAACCTGCACAGTTACATCAGTAAAGGGTATAATAAATCGATTTAAAAATAAAATTTAAGCGGAGGTTTCACAAATGGCCACAGAAGAAGAAGTCCGGAAGGCGCTGGAAGAATGTTATGATCCCCATATCCCGATAAATATAGTCGACCTTGGTTTAATTTACGGTATTGAAACGGAAGGTAACAAAGTAAACATCCAAATGACATTGACCACACCTTCCTGCCCGATGGCCGGGCAGTTAAGCGAACAGGCCAAACAAAAAGTACTGGAGCTGGATTCAGTGGACGAAGTGGACCTCGAGCTTGTCTTTGACCCGCCATGGTCCCAGGATATGATATCCGAAAAAGCCAGGGCGAAACTATCAGACCTCGGTTTTATGTAACTACTCTGTACACACCGATACCCCGGTCATTTGAATACAATTTAAGCAACGAAAATTTTTCCCTTCAGGCCTCAGCGTCGAAATTAACTCCCAGGCCAACCGAAGAAAACACAGCATCCTCTTCAGCCGTTTGCTCTTCTGGAGCCTCGGGCGTTTCTTCGACCGCCACTGCTTCTTCAGAAGGCGACTGCTGATCCTGCTGTTCAACCTCCTGGGCGGCATCCTGGCCTTCTTCGGCTGCGGCTGTTTCCTCAGAAACAACGTTTTCCTCGTCGGCCACCGCCTGCTGCTGTTCGGGAACGGCCTGAATAACTTCAGAGCCGACCATACCAGAATCGATTGCGTCTACCATTTGTAATCCCTCCTGTGGAACAATATCACTGACTCCTCCTACTATTAAATATAAACCATCCGGAGCAATAAATCAAATTATCATTTAAAACCCCAGCACAACATAACAGGGATAATCTCCCGTGTTAAACAAAGCCGGAAATTTTCGGGG
>JBKGYI010000115.1:0-5491 GCA_046546195.1 bacterium
ATTGTCTCCTGCAAAATAGATCGCGGGTAAGCAAGTTCGTGTAACAAACAGACCATAATTACGCGGTGAAAGGTTCCAGAAGCGAAAGGCAGGTTTTTCTCACCATTTACACAAATTTCAACATTATCCGGAATTTTATCGTGAAATCTGTGGTTGATATATTCAATCATCTCAATCGAACTATCCGAACCGACCACCACACCTTTATGGCCAACCGAACCGGAAAGATCGGGCAGAAGAAGCCCACCGCCAGTACCCAGGTCGAGAACAGTTTGACCGGGACAGAGTGCGAATTCTGCTAAAAGCTCCCGGAGCCGTAATCTTTTGATTCGCTCGGGAGAATAAAGTTTTTCAACTTTGCGCGGATCAAAACGGTGCCGGGCCTTCCCTGCCCCCGCAAGATGAACCCTTTCTTTTTTCTCATTCATACTGCTAACCTCCAGCTAAAAATAAATTGTTTTTTTATTTCCGACCCGAATAATTCATGAATTATTCGCCCAAAGGGCAGCACTCAGCCTTCAATCGAGGACCAGCAGTTATTAATTCAAGCTTTCTAATAAAAACCGGAATTTACTAGTTTTCTAATAATTGTCCGGTAACTGCTCGATTGAAGGCTGAGTGCTGGGTTAACCCAACCGGACAAATATATTCACAACGTTTTTTGTTGTGAATGATTCGGGCTAAGACTGTTGCTTTAAATATACAAATCCGTCACTGTCTATCTTTCCGGTATAACCTGTATCCTGCCAGCCAGGCCTGCCAAGAGCCGGGCCATAAAACAGTAATTTCCCCGGGGTATTATTGTTTTGCAGATCAGCGCCATCATCCCCAACTACTTTAACTGCAAGTCCCGGCAAGGCCCGGCCCAGGCTTGCTGTTTTTGTTCCAGTCTGATTAGCATCCCCCGCTCCCGCTTTTAAGGCGGGAACATTTAAACTTAAAAATCCCGGCGTTAATTCTTCGCTCCAGCCGGAAAGAAAAAAGTAATTTTCTTCTGGTTTTAGAACCCCGCCGGTTATCTCCCCGGGACGGGAAAAGACAACTATTACCCTTAAATACTTACCCGCCGAGTTCTCTGACTGCTTTTTAGAAAAAGCGGGTGCTGAATTGTATAAAACCGGTATTATACAATTTTCTTCAACTTTTTGATCAATCCCCGCAAACAAAAGCGATCGGCCGGACCACAGCGGCCATAAAAATCGACTCAAGTAACCACCGGGGGTCGAAAAACAATCGCGGGCGTTTATACCGGCCCGGGGGTATCTTGAAAAAACTTTTTCCAGTCCCCGGACAGACGAAATGCAGGAATCAATCCCATATTCCAGGATGCCACTTTCAGAAACAAAACAGGCTGCCGGCGAGGTAAAATCAGTTTCTTTTAGCAGCGACGGACAGATTATTTTTACCGATGAACCAAGATAATCGGCAGCAGTTATATTTTCAATCATCTCGTCGATTACTATTTTATTTTTAACGCAGTGCGAAGAAACCTTATCAGTATATACAGGGCCAACCAGGACAGTTTCAATCGAATTTGACTGTAAAATATTTTCTATTTTTTCCCTGCCCTGCTCGCCATCGATATTCCACACAGTGGCGCTGTTAAAAAACAAAGCAAGATTAATCAGCAGTGATGTACAGCCACAAGAGTTCACTACTCCAACAGGTCCGTTCCGACCAACATCTCTCTTGCGCAGGCGCGAAGCAAGGGCCAGAGTTTTGAGCAGCAGGGCCAGACCACTGTATTCACGCCCGTTTATTAAATCACGGACAATTTTTGCCCGGGGGCGTATTCTAAGTTTTTTCAGCAGCTGCCGGCGCGGATTTAAATTACTGGTTTTTTCTTTGAGGATATCGGCCTCCATGCTTTGTAAAGCGACCCGAATTGTTTCCGGGCGCGGCTCACCGTCAAGAGGTCTTCCGAAATGAATTTTCACCGGATCAAAAATGTTCCGGGGCAATTTCCAGAAAAATTTACCACGCTCAAAACTAAAAATACTTCCCCATACGTTTTCCAGATAAACAGGGATGACGGGAATATCGCTGTTACGCGCCAGAGCCTCGGGGCCGCGGTTAATCCCGAGAATCTGGCCGGTCCTGGTGATGGCTCCTTCAGGAAAAACACAGACGTATTCGCCGTTTGCAAGGGCACAACGTACCGTATTTAATGCATTTTTAACTTTGCCGGGGCTGGGAGGATAGATCGGGATTATTTTCATCAAACGCAAAAACCAACCAACCAGGGGAATTTCAAAGAACATCTGGTGAGCTAAAAAACGCACCGGTCTATCAAAACAGGCGCTGATAAAAAATCCATCGAGATAGGAAACATGATTGGAGACAAACAATGCACCGGAAGCTTCGGGAACGTTTTCAAGTCCTTCACACCTGATTCGGTAAACAATATTGAAAATAGCTCGAAAAACAAAACGCAGCAGATAGCCGGGAATAGCAAACGCAGCAATAATCCCAACAATCAGGCTGGTCAATCCGAGCAACCCCATTATGGCCGGAGCAGAGAACTGACCGGGACCAACCATCAGCACATATCCAGCTGAGGCAACAGCAACACCGGAAAAAGTAAAAAAGTTTGTTGTTCCCAGCGTTTCTCCTTTTTTTTCCGCCGGGGGACGTCCCTGGAGAGTAGCAAGCAGAGGAATAAAAAAGAATCCGGAAAATACCCCGGTCGCCAGAAGATAAAAAACATTAGTCCAGTAATTGGCGGGAACCGTATAAAGCATCAGCAGTGAACTTCCCATCCCGATCGCACCAAAAGGAACAAGTCCAGCCTCAATGCGGCCACCGGAAAGATAGCCAGCCAGCAAACAACCAACTCCAATCCCCGCGCCGAGAATAACCATAAATAAACTTGTCCAGCCCTCATCCAGACCCAGAGTAACCATCCCGTAAACATTCAGATTAATCGTAAGGACTGTCCCCACCAGCCAGCCAAAAGCACAAGCACACATTGTCAGCAGCAGATAAATATCGCGCCGGATCCAGCCAAGACTGGAGGCCAGTCGCCGCAAAAAATTAAAACTTATTTGCTGACCGGGATCGGCGGCGGGAATCTTATCTATAAAAAAAGAAACAGCGATGCTGGTCGAAGAAGACACAACCAGAAAAATTCCCACCACCCAGTAATGGCGCTCCAGGATCTGGAGAAGAAAACCGGCGGTTGCCGTACCGACCAGAATCGCAGCATAGGTAAACATCTGAATCACACCGTTACCGGCCGACAGTTTTTTATAGGACAATATTTCAGGCAAAATACCGTATTTTGCGGGACTGAAAAAAGTGCTCTGCAGGGACATCAGAAACAGGCTCAAAAGAAGCAGGGAAAAACTATGCCGGTAAATAGCCATGGTCGCCAGAATCATGACCGCAAGTTCAGCATAACGGGAATATACGATAACCTGGCGTTTGGAAAAAGAATCGGCTATCTGACCGGCGGGGGCAGAAAACAAAAGATAGGGAATCGCAAAAATGACTGTAGCCGTGGCCTGAAGATCATAAACCCCGGCCCCCACAGTAAACAGCAAAAAAACCTGGCGCAGGATATTATCGTTAAACGCACCTAAAAACTGGACAATATTAAGAGAAGAAAAATTTTTGCTGGTCAGCAGTTCAAACACAGAACAACAGCTCCGACAATTGAATTAACCGGGGGACTAAACAACTTTTTTAAAACTACACCTACTCAAAAAAACTTCGCCACCGGCTCGCGCACATCTGCAGGATATGTAAAAGGAAATACCGTGGGGCTATCCGGCATTGGATAAAACCCGAAGATTACACGGCAGTGCCCCAGTTGAGTTTCAGACAAACCATTCCCCTCCCCTTAATCCCTTCCCTCCGGGGGAGGGGTGACTTTTTGGAGCGGATTTTTTGAACATTTTTCCAGGTCCGCTTTCACCATTATTTCTACAAGGCGAGAAAAAGTTACCCGGGGGCGCCAGCCCAGTTCACGCTCGGCTTTTGAGGGGTCACCAACCAGCAGATCAACTTCTGCCGGCCGATAGTACTTAGGATCTATCTCCACAAGCACATTACCACTGTTTTTGTCTATTCCTTTTTCTTCGGTCCCCTGTCCTTCCCAGGTAAGTTGATAGCCGCCCGCCGCAAAAGCAGCCGTGGCAAATTCACGAACCGAGTGTGTCTCGCCGGTGGCGATAACATAATCCCCGGGTTGATCCTGCTGAAGGATCAACCACATCGCCTCGACGTATTCGGGGGCATAGCCCCAGTCGCGCCGGGCATCAAGGTTACCAAGATAAACTTTTTCCTGCAGACCGGCTTTTATCCGGGCAACAGCCCGGGTTATTTTCCTGGTTACAAACCGTTCGCCACGGCGAGGAGACTCATGGTTAAAGAGAATACCATTACTGGCATGCAGTCCGTATGCCTCGCGATAATTTCTGATTATCCAGTAAGCATACAGCTTGGCGCATCCATAGGGGCTGCGGGGGTGGAACGGGGTATTTTCATCCTGCGGGGTTTCTTTTACTTTCCCGTAAAGCTCACTGGTGGAAGCCTGGTAGATGCGGGTCTCTATCCGGGCTTCTCGAATGGCGTCAAGTAAACGCAAAGTACCCAGACCATCAACATCAGCCGTGTACTCAGGCTGGACAAAAGAAACCGCCACATTACTCTGGGCAGCAAGGTTATAGATCTCATCGGGGTCAATCTTTTCGATCAACCGGCTGAGGTTGCTGGCATCAACCATATCGCCGTAATGAAGATAAAGCTTTTTTTCTTTAATCTCCGGGTCCTCGTACAGATGATCGATCCGCTCCGTATTAAAAACAGATGTCCGGCGGCGGATCCCATGGACCTCATACCCCTTCTCCAGTAAGAGTTCTGCCAGGTATGAACCATCCTGGCCGGTAATACCGGTAACAAGCGCTTTTTTCACAGTACCACTGCTCCTAACCTTCAAGCGAATAATTTATGGGTTTTATAAATTATTCGGACTAAGTAAGCTCCACACGGACGGAATTGCCTTTTTTGTAGACTTTTACTTTATCCTCGCGAGCGAGCCAGCCCAGGGCCAGATAAATCGAAGAAGTGGAAAGGTCCAGCGAATTTTTTAGATCGGTCGCTTTGAGTTTACCACTGCTGTTTTCCAGTTCGCGATAAACGTCTCCGGCCTCAAAACCTATGTCACCCATTATCGATTTTTCTTCTGCCATTTCAATCAGCTCCTTTCTGAATATTCAAACTACAGTATTGTTTCAAACTTTTCGCAAAAATACCACTGTTTTTTTATAGCAGTAAATGGCGGGGAGGGTGGCGCGGGAAGCTCGGAGTAAAATAAACTGCAAAATTAAATTCAAATTCAACATCCAAACCTCTGGATTGCCCGGTCAAAGCTGCTCTTACACAACCGTGGGACTTCGAGGAGCGGACGAGCGGAAGAGGGGAGGAAAGGCAAAGTTAATTAGCGGGGAGCGTGGCGCGGGGAGCTTGGAGTAAAAGCAAATTCAAAGTT
>JBKGYI010000116.1:0-5467 GCA_046546195.1 bacterium
TATCCAGCGGCATAAAATCATCAGCACTGTCCATAACAACTGCCTCTTTTTCCTCATCTTCGGGTTCCGCTTCTGAAGTCACCTGTTCTTCAACCTTAACTATTTTTTCGGGTCTGACCGGTTTTTCAGCGACTTCAAACTCTTCTCTTTCAACCGAAACAGGAGTTAATTGCGCGGTTGTCACATAACCGGGCGGATTATCCGGCCGAGGCGCACTCCTGAGAAACTCAGGCAAACGCGACAGCGGGGCATAACTGTGCGATGGCGATTCAAATTCCCTGTATTCCCCTGGATCCAGCCAGCCGGGCAAGCGGGCCTCAAGGGGGCGCTGCAGCGGAGCTCGTGTTTGAATTCGAACCGGCATTACCTCAGCTTCAATATCCAATTCCGGGGCCGGCAATTTCACGAAAGAAAACAAAACCATAAAAGATATGTGCAGACAAAAAGAAACAGTCAGGTAATAGGAAAATCCGTGCCTGACTGTATATTTTTTTGCCGGCATCCTCTAACCACTGCCACCCAGGGTTATTTCAAAACCAAAATCTTCGATCCCGGCCTGGCGGGCGGCCACAACAACATCGACCAGTCGCTGATGGCGGGCCCGGGAATCAGCGGAAATCAAAAGTACCGGACTGTGCTGCTGTTTTTCTTTAATATCTCTCAGTGCGGCAACTAATCTATCGTCACTGACCCAGCGATCCTGGAGGCGAAAACGACCTTCGGCAGTAATAAATAACCTTAATTCAGTAGTTATCTGTCCGTCCCCGAGAGCTGCTTCCGGCACCTGGACATCCAGTTTGTGGGGAACACTTTTATAGGTGGCGGTTATTAAAAAGAAAATTAAAACAAGCAAAACCACATCCACAAGCGGAGTAATTCGCGGGGAAAAATTGTCGGCGTCTTCCAGGCGAAAGACCTTCATAAAGACTGCTCCTCCGAACTATCGCCTTCAGATGTTTCAAAATCATCGTATTGCGGCGTCTCCAGAATAACACTTTCTGGATAATAGAATGTTTTCATAACTTCGTGAGCGAACTCTTCAAATTCAGAAGCAAATCTGTTTATTCTATCTTTCAGGAGACTGTGAATAACCAGCAGGGGAATCCCAACCGAAAGCCCAACAGCAGTTGTCATCAGGGCCTGGCTTATCCCCTGGCCAACAATAAGCGGGTCAGCTCCCGCGCCGTGGGAAACCTCGCCCATCGCTTTGATCATCCCAAAAACCGTTCCCAGCAGGCCAAGAAGCGGTGAAATACTGGCCAGAATTCCCAGCAGTTTTATTCGTTCGCTGAGATTTCTGATGTGCATACTGGCCACCGCTGTCATTTCCGAAAGCATATCCTCTTTTGGCAGTTCTTTTACAAGCTGGGCCGAGCTGATTATATCGGCCATCGGCAGCGGCGAATTACGCTTGGCTTCTGAAATTTTCCGGGAATCACCGCTCTTGACCGCCAGCAAAAGATCAACTGCCGCGCTTTCGGTAAAAACTTTCGTTTTTCTAAGCCGGATAACCTTTTCCAGTATAATGGCCAGTCCCACCACCGAAGCGGCAGCAAGGATGTAAATTATCAGGCCACCCTGGGTAACAAGTGTCTGCCAGCCGCGCAAACTGTATTCAAATAGCCACATTAACATTCCACCTCGTCAATAAAATATATTAGAGCAACTTTTTTGCTAAAACTTCATCGTCCCGCCGGCACGAGTAATACTTTCCTCGCCGTTATCCACAACTGCAACCTGCCACTGGAACAGCGGAAACATTAGTTCCACCGAACCCGTATAACCATCGTATTGATCGTCAAAGGAATGGTATCCGGCTGCAAACCGAAAATGAGGTGAAAGCCTAAGCCGTATCCCCCCGGCCATTCCAATCTGTTCGTCGCCTGTGTCCTCTATGGCTTCCCTGTAAGTGGCGTCTACGGTTATTCCGAGCCGTTCCTGAAAAACGTAATACGCCGCTCCCAGCCGGTATTCCGGGGGAAGCTTGTTTTCTTTATCGTCAATTTCAAGCGAACCATTTAAATTTTTTCCTACAGCACCCAGCCAGAAAGACTCGCCAGGACGAAAAAGAAGACCCAGATCAGCAGAAAATTCAGTCTCCCGATCTCTGAATCCAATCTTGCTTGACATCGCATTCACAGTCGCTCCAATTGAAAATCTATCGTGAAAAGCCTGCGTATAAGTAAACCCGCCTTTTAGCTCATTTCCCTGGGGACGATAAAGCTGAGTATCATAATCAGGAGTAAGCTCACCATAATCCAGCCATGATACCTGGATAGCAAACACGCTGCCAGCCCCCAGCGGGCGGGCTATGCCACCACTGAACAGATCCCAACCTTCATTCCAGGTCTGATATTCAATTGAAAACTGGTTGGAACTAATCCGGGCCAGACTGGCAGGATTGGTAATCCCTCCCTGCAAACCACGGGCATCGGCAGCGTAAGTAAGACCGGCTCCCATGTTAAACACGGGCAGATTCCAGCGCTCCAGATTGTTGGCCAGGGCAACCTCCTGCTCGGTTTGACCGGCATAAACTTCAACCACAGTGCCGCTAACGCTTACAATCGTCAGCAGAAAAACAAACCCGGAAACAACAAAAAAACAAGCATAAAAAATATGTTCAATAAAACCTGATCGTTCCATAACTATTTACCAGCTCCGGACCCCATATCGAGATAATGGCGCGCTTCTTCATATTCACCAAGTTCGTAAAAGGCAATCCCCAGTTGACGATAAAGATCACGCTGCTCGGGATCCGCCTGCAAACTGTGCTGCCAGTATTTAATTGCTTCTTGATAGTTTTCATCTTCAAAATACTTCTGGCCGCGTTTATTGAGGGTTTCAATCTCACCGGCATCCAGCTCACCGTCAAAATCTTCCAGCAGCGGGTCGGCGGGCTCATTTTTTTCAGGAGCGGGCTGCTCGGTTGCCGGCAGCTCTAACTCTTCACCGCTTGCCGCATCCATAAACTGCTGCGCTTTTTCATGTTCCCCCAGTTCATAGTAGGCGATACCCACCTTACGACAAATATGGCGCTGGGAGGGATCGGCAGCCAGACTTTGCAGCCATAGTTCAATCGCCTTTTCATATTCCCCGGCCCGGGAGTGGATAGCCGCCTGGTCATTCCAGTATTCAGTCTGCTCCTCGTGGTAAACCCCGTCTTCCGGAACCAGTTCTCTAAGACGACGCTCAAGGGAGCCAGGTTCCCGATCATCAATATAAGCCGGGGCCCGCTCGGCGTCTTTTTCCGCCCGGCTTCCAAAGCGATAACTAAAAGAAAACCGGTGCTGATCATCCAGATCGCTGCGCTGCAATAGACTGTAATCAAGGGCCAAACTACCATAATTAACCCCTAACCCGGTATGGAAATTGCCCTCGGCATCAAAATCCTGAGCAGTAACATATCCTCCACGCAGAACCAGAAAATTAGCAAGATGAAACTCAGAACCAATAGCAAAGGAAGCTATGTTTTCAGGCTGAAAATAAATAATATCGTTAGAAACAGTCCAGCGTTTTTCCCAGGGAAAAAAATCATAAGCCCAGCCAGCCCTGAAATTACGGGGCAGCGGGTCACCTTCTTCAACAAACTTTATATCGGGACCTATATTCTGAATAACCGCCCCCAGCCGCAGCGGGGTCCGGGGTGATTGGTAATGAACACCAAAATCAAATGCATAACCGGTCGCCTTAAAATCGGCAAGCTGCTCCCGAATCATCTTCGCCCCCAGCCCCCAGGCAAACCCGGTACGTTCACCGTGAGCATAATGCAGTCCAAGCGAACCACTGTAGTTGGTAAACTCCTTGCCATCCTCACGCTCTGTTCGATAATAATCGGTGGTGTGCAATAACCGTCCCGACAGTCCTACCGTACTTTTAAAGCCAAGGGGAACCGCAACACTCATAAGTTCGTTTTTTATATCAAATATCTGTTTCTGGTGGGTTGCACTAAAAACAGCCTTATTCAAACGGCTCAGCCCGGCAGGATTCCAGTACATACCGTAACCGTCATCGGACAATGCAGTAAAAGCCCCCCCCATGGCACTGGCCCTGCTTCCGGCCTCAATCCGCAGGAAACTGGCCCCACTAATACCAGCTCCCGAAGCAAAAACTCCGGTCGGGGCGCAGACTGCAAAAATAAAAAAACAGCCCAGGAACAAAACTGCTGTTTTTCTGACCATTTTAAATTCTCCCCACCGGCAAAGGTAAACTGGAATTACAATTAATCGTCCATCCAAAAACTTTTTTTGCTGTTTTAAGTCCACTCCCCAAAAAATAGGTTGTCCTTCCTGTGAAATCAGGAATCCATTGTAACAGGGTTTTTAAGGCTAATTGCCGGACCGGCAATAACAATCTTTTCAGAGTAGACTCGGCTCTACTTAATAAAACAGCTTTAAACAGGTCGAATATTTCAGCACCATAATTAAAAACCCATTTAAGCCGGCGCGACAACATTAATGCATAAACCATGGTGAACGCTCTCGCGCGTAAAAAAATATAGACCCCCGGCCGAGCTGTAGGGGATGAAGGGAAAGGGCGAAAAGATACTCTGCTACAAGCCGGGGGTCATTATTCATAATTATCTTCCTCGTTAATTGCTGCATCTAAGAGTGCGTTTATTAAGGTATCAATGTGCCTGTACACATAATACATAAGCAATAATCATGCCCGCGGCGCAATATAACAAACTATGCTCTGGATAATAAATTACATATTTTATTACTATCGGCCGATTTAACAACTATCTTTAAACAAATAGCAGAGCTCGTCCCTTTTGTCGGGGAATAAAGTTTGGCCCGGCCGGACCGGCGTGAGATAGGTTATAAACCCCCGGGAATTCTCTTCTTATAATTTATAATTGCCAAAGGGCCAAAGTAGCCTGAAACCATATTTTTACTGCCTTTAATGGCCGTATTCAGTCACAATTTTGAGGGGGAAACCCTGGAAATTAGCTGCAAAATCTTCTTCAAAACCAACAACCTGTATTTTTTTGCGCAATTGCCGGACCCGGGAGGTTAAAAAACAGCTCATAACTTTGTGGACGCATTAAAGTTAGGAAACATAATTGATGAAATAAAGACAACACCATAGAAAATAAAAAGTTTACTATACAAATCTTTTTTTGCTAATCAGAAACGATTCAAAAGGGGAATTTTTACTCAAAAATCAGCACAAGGGTATTTTTTACCCACCCTCAAAAAATTCGCGACCCCCACCCTGACAACCCCCTCCAATTCAGAGGTTTTGCAGAACCTTCCAACGGTCAAGCCGGGCAATGACAAGCATTTATCGGCCGTCATTCCCGCGAAAGCGGGAATCCAGCAGCGTTGACTTTACGATGTTGAATTCATAGAGTTAAAACCGTAAAACCTCTGGATTGCCCGGTCTCACTGTTCTTACACATCTCTGTGCATCATTGCAAGACTTGATCTTGCAATCCAGTAGGTGTTGACTTTGTTGTTTCCTCCGC
>JBKGYI010000117.1:0-5399 GCA_046546195.1 bacterium
TAGAACTCCAGCCTTCCAAGCTGGAAATGCGGGTTCGATCCCCGTCCCCCGCTCTTAAATTTAGTTTTGGCCCCCGGGAAACCCCGGGCTTGGCACTTTTCTTGTTTTTATAAGTCAAACCTGCCGACCGGCGTCTATTCTCCCGATCGCCCGCAGTTTTCCCCTTACTGCCGTTTTTGTTTTTTTATTTCTCGTTAATAGTTTGGAGTTCTGGTTAGATGATGGTCCCAGTGCAGGCGGTTATTTCGACCATTGACAGCGTCACAAACTTCCTCAAAATTACACCCTTCGCATTCAACCGGAAAACAACCATTCACTGCTGTCTGCCAGGCTATAGAGTCAACGCGAGCGGTATTCAAACCTCTGTCCCCCGGTAGTCGGGACGCTATCATCTTTACGGTTTCCACGCTCATCTCCCGCAACTGCTGTTCAAGAGGATGGTCCATCGGTAAATGAAGGTGTTCAGAATATATTTTTTCCAATTCCGCCCCGATTTCCCATAACCCTGATTTCAAAAAAAACAGGGGCAGCATATAATCCGGCTGGGCTTTTAACTGCCCGGTGCCAGTAAACGAGCTGGCCTCCAGATATGCAGAATCAGTTTCAAACTCCAGACCGGAAGGCATATTTTCAGGCCGGCGATCATAAATCATCTTAAAAAACAACTGGGAGAGTTTCTGAAATGGATCACCAAAGCTATAGGGAAAATATTTTGTGAGCCCGGCCAGCAGCTCCGGCAAGGACTCATATTTTCTTAAAAAATCAATCGCAGTCGATCCGGTTCCCTGATCGGCAGCAAAGCGTTTAAGCCCGGCGCCCAGTTCTCTTATTTTTTTAACACGCTGCTCAAACATCGGAATATTACATTTTCGATCCCGGCGCGAACTAAATATTTTCTTTATATTTTTTTCAGAAATCGAAGTATAGAAATCAGCCTCCAGCTTTAGTTTTTCTGTTTCAACCGCCGCACTCAAGCAATAGGCGAGGGCAAAAACATCGATCACTTTTTCCCCGGCAGATGAAATAACCCCCCAGGTTTTCACCCGGCCGTTTTCTTCATCCCAGTAGGAAAAATTAAGCGCCCCCAGCAAAAGAAAAAAATCAAGAGTTTGAGCATTATTAACCGCGGGAAATATAGGAATACCGTCCACTCGACGGGGAGCCTGCCAGGGTGCCGGGGCCAGGTTCTGCGCAGCAAGCAGACTGGAAAAGATCTCTTCTATCACGTTTGATTTTTCTTCGCTTATTTTTATCATCAAAAACAGCTCCTCAGAAGTTAATTTATCTTCTCGCTGAAACTTATCAACAAAAGCTTCTCCGGCTCAGCGTTCCCGCTCACCGGAACCGTAACCCCGCCACCCTATGTTTGCCTCCCCCCACTCCCCGGTATCACCTTTATTAACTGGCTATATTTGCTATAATTAGTATTCATTAAAAACTATAAAGGGAGCGCTATTTATGCCAGAGAACGAGCCGGAAGTTCTGCACGATGACGATAACGGTAAATTTTACATTCCATTTCCGGGAAAGCAAGCAGTGCTTCGTTACGCAGTCAAACCTGAGGAGAAAACTATCGAGTTTCAATCTATTTTTGTTCCCCCATCTTTACGCGAAGACGGTCTGGCCAGAATGATAATCGAACAGGCTTATGCCTTTGCTGAGAGTGAAGATTTGCAACCCACCCCCCCCAGTATTGAAAAATTTTTGGAGAAAAATAGCGAACATATGTAAACTTCCGGTCCGGAGCATGTCAGCCACCCGAACAGTGAGCTTTTCCTTCTTTAATTATTTTATTTAACTTTAACGAGCAAACTGTTATTATTCGTCTGTTATGAAACTAAGTTTAAAATACAAAACGGCAATTTTATTGGTTGTTATTGTGATCGTTGGCGGCGGGGTGGCTACTTACTCCCATATCACAAACCGAATTCAGGCCCGATTTGAGGAGATGCAAACCCGCGCTTTTTCCATGGGGCAGGTTATAGGCCTGATGTTTGCCGAGCAACTGTTAACCGGCCAGCCGGTTGGAACAAATCTCAGAATCCAGATGCAGGTATGGCTGCAGGAGATCCCCCACGCCCGTTTTTTATTCGTTTACGACTCCGAGGGGCAAAAGATATTTTCCACCACTCTCAACAATGAAACAACACTGAATTTAAAGCTTGATCCCGAACACTTCCAGAAGGCGATGCGCGGCTCACAAAAACAGATCGCCCGGCTTATCCCCGAGCAGTCCATTCTGGATATGTTAATCCCTATCAAACTTTTCAGAACCGATTTCGGATTAATACGGCTTGGTTTTGACACCAAACATTTCCAGGCAGAAAGAAACGCGATTATATACTGGAACACACTCGCCGGCACTTTTTTTATTGTCATTACCTTTTACATCGGTAATCTTTTCACCGGGCTCATAATAAACCCGATACGCAAATTAGAACAGACAAGCCGCCAGTTTGGATCCGGCAACCTATCAGCCCGAACAGACATAAAAACCGGAGATGAAATCGAGCGACTGGGGAAAAATTTCAACCAGATGGCCGACAGGCTCCAGGAACGGATTGAAGATTTAAAGACAATCCAAAAGTTGAGCAGAAAAATAAGCGCCCGCCTACGACCCGAGGATCTGCAGGATCAAATAATCAGTGTCCTGCGCGAAACATGGCAGCCCAAACATATCGCTTTGATTTTGTTCAGAAATAACCATACAAGACTTGAGACGGTGGCCGGTTTAAATGTTTCCCGAGAAAAATCCTGGCATCGCAGTACAGATTATAAACTTTTCAATCTGCTTTCCACACTGAACGACTGGAAAATAATAGATAATCTCAACTCACTGGAATTGTTGGCTCCGGTTCTGGATTTAAAGAAAAAAGAGAATTTAAATGAAGTTATCGTTTTTCCCCTGGAAACTGAAGCACACAAATTAGGTTATCTGCTTCTAACGCAGGACGCTAAATTCAGCGAAAACGAAATAAATCTTCTCGTAATAATGGTTCAACAGATTAAAATAGCCCTGGAAAACGCCCATCATTACATGAACGCGGTAACCGATGAGTTGACCGGGCTTTATAACCGAAGATTTCTTGATCTACAGATAAAAAAAGAACTCGCCGATCCAGATTCCAAACCGGTGGGTTTGTTGATGATCGACATTGACAACTTCAAACAATATAACGACACCTACGGCCACCCGGCCGGAGATGAAGTCCTTGAAAAGCTGGCTGAAGTCTTTCACCGCCAGGTAAGGACAACAGACGTCAAGGGAACCGCCCGCAAGCTGGACACGGTCGCCCGCTACGGGGGAGAAGAATTTACCGTTATTCTCCCCCGAACTGATCTAAAAAACAGCGTGGCCGTTGCCGAAAGAATACGCGCGGCTGTGGAAAATATTGATGATTTTGAAGAAAAAATAACCATCAGCCTGGGGGCCACCATATCAGATAATGCCGATACCCCAAACAGTCTGCTCCAGCGGGCTGACCGGGCCCTTTACGAAGCCAAAGAGAAAGGAAAAAACCGGGTATGTACAGAAGAATAATAACTCTGATTCTAATTTTCAGTCTTGGATTAACAGTGTTAGGATGCGGGTCAGAAGATGTGCCGGCAGACCGGTTTTCCTTCGACGAACCGGGCCCAGCAAAAGAAAAAGTAATCATCGGCCGGGTTCCTTCGGAAACAATTATCCAGCTTCTACGGGAAATCGAACCGCTTATCAAAATCATTGAGCAGCAGGCTGATGTTGATGTTCAGTTTAAATTCGCCACAAATTACGCTGAAATTATTTCCGGAATGAACGAGGGATGCTATGACCTGGCTTTCCTGGGACCGCTGGCTTATATAGACTATACTCGAAACACAAAAAAAATCAATTACGAACCAATCCTGAAACCGGTCCGCTACGGCAATTCTTACTACCGATCAATTATTTTCACTTATAAAAATTCCGGAATTAAAAACATATCCGATCTCAAAGGGAAAAGGATTGCTTTCGTCGATGAAACTTCAGCTTCCGGTTATCTTTTTCCAACTGCCACCCTGCTGAAGGAAGGAATTAACCCACATCAGGATATGGAAAAAGTTGATTTTCTTTACCGCCACAACTTAGTTGTAAATGCCGTGTATGAAAAAAAATATGAAGCCGGGGCGGTCTACAAAGACGCCCGACCGGCGGCTCTGGAAACAGACGAGGATCCTGATACGGCTCTACCTGTCATCGCCGAAACAGATCGAATTCCCAGTGAACCAACTGTAATAAAAAATTCATTTGCCAGAAATAACCCGCAACTGGCGAAAAAAATAACTACTATTATGCTCAACCTGGAGGAAACAACCGACGGGCAAAGAATTTTAAAGGAACTGGGAATAGATCGCTATGTTGAAGCCGGCAAAGAGGATTATCTACCTCTAAGCGAAATCATTGCTGTCCTGGAAAATCTCTAACCTGTTAAAACAACTGCTCCTGCAGGGCTTTTTTTAATCTTTCCAGAAGTTCCACAATCTCATCTTCACTGATAATAAGAGGAGGCACAAAACGTAAACTATTTTTCCCGGCCGTACCAACTATTAATCCCTGGCGGCGACAGGCCTCCATCAACTCCGAAGCGGGCAGGGAATCCTCAAGCGGCAGACCAATCATCAGACCAACACCGCGCGGATTTTTAAGCGGCCCATATTCTGCCGCTAATTTTTGCAGACCTTCTTCAAGCTGCCGGCCCCGCTCAACTACATTCTGAAGTATCTCCTCCCTATCAATTGCTTCCAGCACAGTCAGGGCCATCGCACAAACAAAGGGATTGCCGCCAAAAGTCGAAGCATGTTCGCCCGGCTGCAGGCCAGCGCGCAATTCACGTCTCACCAGCAGTGCCCCGATCGGATAACCGCCGCCAAGACCTTTGGCCAGCGTAACCAGGTCAGGCTCGATTTCATAATTTTGATAGCAGAAAAACTTTCCGCTGCGCCCGACACCGGTTTGCACCTCGTCGAATATCAAAAGAACATCATTTTGATTGCATATTTCACGAACCGCCCGCATAAATTCTGGACGGGCCGGAATAACTCCCCCCTCACCCTGAACCGGTTCCATCAATAAGGCGCAGACCCCGGGATCAGAACCAATCTTTTCCTCGAGAGCTTTGATATCGTTATAGGGAACATATTCAAATCCGCCCGGCAACGGTTCAAAACCACGCCGGTATTTTTCCTGGCCGGTTGCGCTCAAAGCACCCAGGGTGCGACCGTGGAAAGAGTTTTCGAAAGACAGGATCTTATATCCACCGCTACCAAAACGTTCACTATAACGGCGAGCAAACTTAATTGCCGCTTCATTAGCCTCCGCTCCACTGTTACAGAAAAAAGCGGACGCTTCAAATCCCCGCTTTGAAAGTTCACCGGCCAGT
>JBKGYI010000118.1:0-5386 GCA_046546195.1 bacterium
ATCGGTAGCCCGTACATCAAGCGCGCCACGAAAAACACCGGGAAAAGCCATTACATTGTTAACCTGGTTTGGAAAATCACTGCGCCCGGTTGCAACAACTGCCGCACCTCCCCGGTAAGCCTGCTCGGGATAAATTTCCGGCTCGGGGTTGGCCAGAGCAAAAACAACCGGTCTTTTGTTCATCAAACCAATATCCTCCGTAGAAAGAAGCCCACCGATTGAAAGACCGATAAAAACATCGGCACCCTGCAAAGCTTTCCGCAAGTTCCCACGAACATTATCCGGATTACTCCAGGAAGCAACTCTTTTTTTCTCAATGTTTAAATTTTCCCGTTCGCTATAAATAATACCTTTGCTGTCGGCCAGGATTATATCCTGAATTCCTACCGAACGTAAAATATTGGCAACGGCAATACCCGCCGCACCGGCACCGTTTATGACAACCCTGGCCGAAGCAAGTTCACGATCCAGTAGAGAAAAAGCACTCTGCAGACCGGCGAGAATGACAATCGCGGTGCCGTGTTGATCATCGTGAAAAACCGGGATATCCAGTTCTTTTTTAAGCTGCCTTTCTATTTTAAAACAGTCGGGGGCCGATATATCCTCAAGATTTATGCCACCGAGTGATCCCTCAAGCTTTTTCATAATATCTATAAAAATATCGCTGTTTCCTTCATCTTCGATACAGAGTGGAATCGCATTAACTCCACCAAAAGCTTTAAAAAGCGCACTTTTGCCCTCCATAACCGGTCGCGCCGCCAGCGGACCGATATCCCCCAGCCCCAGCACCGCCGTTCCGTTTGTAGCAACCGCGACCAGGTTGGAGCGTGCGGTCAAATCAAACTCATCTATTTTTTCGCTGGTCCCAGATAAACTGCGCAAACAACCGGGACGATATATTTCCTTGAAAGATTCTTTATCAGCCACCCGGGGCCGCAAAGAGCAATTAACCGGCCCTTTTCGGACCTCATAATAACGGGCTCCCAGCTCAGATAATTCAGCACTGTTAAAATCTTCCCAGATATGGCCGGAAGCATAATCGGGGTCACGTTCATATATCGACTGGCGAAGGCGGGCCAGAAAAAAGTTTTTGTTTTCATAATTACTATCCTTAAGTAAATTAAAAAGAAACTTTACAGTTGCCGCCGGGTCAAGCGGGTCAGGAAGTAAATAACCGGCCGCCAGTCGTTCATCGGAAACCAGTCCGGCAAAATACCGGGCATATTCAATCTGTTTTTTCAGGCTTAAATCCTGCTCTTTTTTTTCCATAAAAAGAGCAAGCAAAGCCGGAGAAACTAAAAAACCACTCAAACAGTTTAACCGCTCACCATAACCGGAAGTAACAATTTCCTTAAGTCCACTCAGATCAACTGTTTTGGCTTCACTCCAGCCCCCGGCAACAATGAGGGTTTCAAAATCAACCCTGCCCACAATTTGTTCAAGCTCTCCGGCGGCGCTATTAAATACAAAAACAACATCCGCATCCATAAAATTATCGCGGCTTATATTATCTTCACAACCAAGCAAATTAAGCAGTTTGATTAGTAACTTAGCCTCCCCGGTCTTATCAGGTAAAACAATTTTAAGCTGTGAAATAGAACATTTTTCCCTGCGAGCCAGGTTAAGCAAAAGTGCCAGGGAAGCGACAGCCCGGCCTGTTAAATCGGCCTGGAAAGCAGGAACACCCATAGCGGGAAAAGTTGCGGCCTGTAGCTTTTCGGAAAATCCAGGAGAGACATTCTCAAAAATTAAAGCTCCGGCGGTGGGCAGAAGTCTGCGGGCGATATCTATAAGTTCTTCATCAGAAGCCAACGTAAGAAAAGGATAGACATCGATACCGCTTAACTGCTTATAGAGCAGAGCATGGGCTTCCAGCAGCGGATAGATGTTTTTATTACCACCCGGTGGTAAAGAACCCCCGTTTGAAAGCAGCAGAGCAGTTTTTCCGCGCCCACCATATTTAAAGGAAAGTGCAGCATCCTCAGCTATGCGGCGGCAGGGTTCGGCAACGCCGGGGGTATAGATAACCGAAAGAAGTCGGGAATCCAGCCGGCGCAGATTTGTCTCAACCGAAAAAACTCCACCACGGCGCCCCATCAGTTGCCAAGCTCATCCAGTACGGCATCAATCCGCTGCAGACAGCGCTGTTTACCAAGGACCGGCATCAGTTCATGATATTCAGGCCCCTGCCGGCAACCGGTAATCGCAATACGCATCGGCAGATAAAGTTCTTTTCCTTTCACGGAAACTTCCTCGGCAGTGGCGGCAATCATCATTTTTACAGCTTCAAGATCAAAATCCTCACTTTCTGAAACTTTATCTCGAAAAACGGCAACAACATCCTGATACTCCGGTTTCGATTCAAGCCACTCCAGAGCCCCACTGTTGATTTCAAATGTCGAACCTAAAAACTGTTCATAAAGAGGGGCAAAATCTGTCAGAAACTCAAGCTGATCCCTGAAAACATCTATTATTTCTTCTATCTTCTCACGATCACCGCCAGTCATTGAATCCGGCATAAAATCCTGCAGACGATTTTTGATTTCAGAAGCGGGAAGCGACCTCAGATGTTTTCCGTTTAAATAACGCAACTTATCGCGATCAAAGCGGGAAGCAGATCTGTTGACCCTGTTCAGATCAAAACTGGATATCAGTTCATCAACATCCTTAACCTCAACCCCATCCGGCGGCGACCAGCCGAGAAGAGCCAGGCCGTTTAACATTGCCTCAGGCAGGTATCCTTCCTCACGGTATTCGTAAACATCGGTCGCACCATGGCGTTTGGACAGCCGCTCACCATCCGAACCAAGGATCATCGCCAGGTGACACCACTGCGGCGGAGCCCAATTAAGCTCATTATAGATATAGAGCTGACGGGGCGTATTACTCAGGTGATCATCGCCACGAATAACGTGGGTAATTCCCATATCATGATCATCAACAACCACCGCAAAGTTATAGGATGGAGTACCGTTTGATTTAACAATAATAAAATCACCAACCTGGTCGGGTGGAAAACTGACGTCCCCTTTAGCTATATCTTTGACAACCACCGGTTCTTCAGGAATCCGGTAGCGGTAGGTGAATTTACGCCCCTCCCGTTCAAAACGTTTTTTTTCCTCTTCGTCAAGATCTCGACAGCGACCGTTATAACGGGTGGGCTCATGCCGGGCCATCTGACGTTCTCGCTGCTGCTGCAGTTCTTCTTTTGTACAGTAACAACGGTAAACAACACCTCTCTCGATCAACTCATCGACAATTTCATTATAACGATCAATTCTTTTGCTCTGAAAATAAGGTGCATGGGGGCCACCCACTTCAGGCCCTTCATCCCAGTCCATTCCCAGCCATTTCATTGCTTTTAAGATCTGCTCGGTATGTTTGTCAGCGCTGCGATCAAAATCAGTATCCTCAATTCTGAGGACAAACTTCCCCCCCTGGCTGCGGCTGAATAACCAGTTAAACAATGCTGTCCTTGCACCACCCACATGAAGATCCCCCGTGGGGCTGGGAGCAAACCGTGTTCGAACTTCAGAACTCATACTATCTCTCCTTTTAATCCTAACTTCTAATTAATTTTTTATTAATACAACACTGCGGGCTTCAACCGCTTTATTTTCTCCAACCGCCCCCAATTTTTCTGCTGTTTTAAACTTTACATTAACCAGCGGATTACCAGGGATAATTTTTTCAATTAACTGCTTCATCTTTGCACGGTAAGGGTTCAACTTCACCGCCTGAAATATCACCGTCAGATCAACGTTAGCAACCGTCCAGCCGCCGTCATCAAGCAGGTCACAGGCTCTCTGTAAAAATTTTCGCGAAGAAACATCTTTCCATCTATTATCAGAGGGTGGGAAATGATAGCCAATATCATCCAGCCCGGCCGCACCAAGCAAAGCATCCGTTAAAGCGTGCAGAGCAACATCACCGTCACTGTGACCGATTGCCCTGTATTCACAGGCAACCCTTATCCCGGCGATTATCACACCGTCGCCCGGCTCAAGTCGATGTATATCCCAGCCTTCGCCAACATGTATTTTAGCTGTCATTTTCTTTCTTCCTTTTCAAAAATTGCTCAACAAGATAGCGGTCCGCAGGATAAGTTATCTTCTGATTTTCATCGAGACCATCGACCACAGCGACCTTCTCAGCGCTTAATTCAACCAGCATGGAATCATCGGTTATCTCCATGTCTTCAGAACAATTACGGTGGGCGCTGATAAGTTTTTTAAAATCAAACAGTTGCGGTGTCTGAACCCTCTTTAACTGCTGACGAGCAACAGTTTTAACTACAAATCCCTTTTTATCAACTTTTTTAATAGTGTCCCTGAGCGGCCGGACGGGAATGACACCCACTATATCCCCCCGGCGGAAACGTTTACAAAGCCGTTCCAGCAGTTCCTGGTTTATAGCCGGGCGGGCCGCATCATGAATTAAGACTGTATCAGGTTTTAAAGTCTCCAGCCGCTGCAGACCGATAAAAACAGACTGCCGGCGGCTTTTGCCCCCTTCGATTACAAACTTACACTTATGATTCCCCGGCCCGGAAAGATAATCATTTATTTCATCCTTATATTCCCGGCGAGTCATGATTCCATAACCGTCAACTAAAGGTGAGTTTTCAAATTCAGAAACGGAATAGGCAAACACTTTTCTGCCGCACAGTTTCTGAAACTGTTTTGGTTTTATACCGCCAAAGCGGCTCCCGCCGCCGGCCGCAAGTATCAATCCGTAATTCATATCAAAAGTTGAATGAGCAACCTGACCCCGGAGCCACTCAGCCGAGCGCGTCTTCGCCGTGCTGGGCAAAAATCATCCGCCCGGCACTGGTCTGAATAACACTGGTTACTGTCACTTTAGATTTTTCGCCAACGTGTTTACCGCCTTCTTCAACCACAACCATTGTCCCGTCGGGCAAATAGCCAACTCCCTGGTTTTCTTCCTCCCCCTCCTTGATTATCTCGATCTCAAAAGTCTCACCGGGAATAAAGACAGGTTTTACCGCATTACTGAGTTCGTTAATGTTTAGCACACCAACTCCCTGCAGACGAGCAACTTTATTTAGATTAAAATCATTTGTTACAATCCGGGCTCCCAGCTCGCTGGCGTAAGCGACAAGTTTAGAATCCACTTCTGGAATATTAGGGTAGTCATTTTCAAGAATCAAAACCTCAACCGGAAGTTCATCGCGAATTTTATTAAGAACATCCAGCCCGCGCCTGCCGCGCTCACGCTTGAGACGGTTACCGGAATCAGCCATATTCTGCAGCTCTTTGATAATAAACTTGGGAACCAGCATCGTGCCCTCAAGAAAACCGGCCTCAATAATCTCCACAATCCGACCATCAATGATAACACTTGTATCCAGCATCTTCGGGGAAAC
>JBKGYI010000119.1:0-5385 GCA_046546195.1 bacterium
TCTTTGCTGAAGATCAGTTTTATGCTGTTTTTTTTAAGCCAGTTCTCCTGTTTTTTATATTCAGGGCAGAGAGAGGCGAGCAATCGTTTGAATTTTGCACCGTGATTGGAGTAACGCAGGTGACACAGTTCGTGAATGACTATGTATTCAACAACCTCCGGCGGGGCCATTATCAGACGGTAGTTGTAGTTGAGGTTGTTTTTCGAGGAACAGCTCCCCCAGCGGGTGCGCTGGTTGCGGATAAATATCCTGTTGTATTTTACTCCTATTTTTTCAGCCCATCTGTCCGTCAGGCCAGTAAGATAAGCGCGGGCCCGGCGGCGAAAAAACTTCTCCAGTTCCTCTTTTATCGAACTTTTTGCCACTTTCTTCTGGGCCAGTATAATCCTCTCCCCTTCCAGGCGGTGATAAGCGCTTCCATTAACCACAAGCTGCTTCTTTTCGCCCAGGTAAGGCCAGACAGCCCCGTCGGCAAACTGCCGTTCTGGAATCCGCCGCCGGTGTTCTGCAAACTTAGCCACCTTCTCCTCAATCCACTCCCGCCTTTCAGCAACAAGCTCGGCCGGATCGACGCTGCTTCCTTTCGGGATAACAACCTTAACCCCGCGCATAGAAACATCAATCCGATGCCGCTTCGCGCGGGATGATTTTACAACTTCATAATCTAAATTTTCTTCCGCCAAACGCGGCCTTCGACTATGACTTTTTGACTTATTCATGCATCTTGTAGCGTTGATAGGATCGGGTCACAATTCCCGGGGTTCGATTAAAAAAACGCGCAATGTCACTCACTTTATATCCTTCCCGGTGCCATTAACACCATCGTATGATGTCTTACTTTGCTTACGTCTCGGGCTCGCCTCAGACCTTTTAATATTTTTAGTTTACACCAATAAGTCAAAAAGTCATAGTCGAATACACCCGCAATACACCCTACAAAAAAACAGGCAGGCGCAGTAATGCGCCTGCCTGTTTTTTTGTTTTCTCTTCATAACCTTCCGCTTAAGCGTCTATGCTACCGTATCAACATTCTGACCGACACCCATGGCACTATCAACCAGTTTCATCGTCTGACTTTCAGCCTGGTCCATGGAGTCTTTCAAAACGCTAACCTGCACCTTCTGCTGCACAGAAGCTTCTCCACCCTCATCAGCTTCTGCTGACTCATTAAGAGGCAGGCTTTGCTGTTGAGAGGATAATGCCTGTGCACCAACTCCTTCAATAGCCATGCATATCCCTCCTTGGGATAAAAATCTCCTTATTTTTCTACTGCTACATATAACTTAAACCATAACCTGCAAAATATCAAGTTTTATTTTTGCCCGCCCAGAACCTTCCAACGGTCATTCCAGCCTCGAGCCGGAATCCAAAATTTCTGATTTTGAACCAAAAAATACAAAGTATAAAACTATATTGTCCGGTCTCGCTGCTCTTACACATCCGTGTGTCCGCAGCATTAGCACATCCTTGTGCGTCAAGCCGGACAATGACAAACCATTGGAAGGTTCTGTTGCTCGCCCTCCAGATTAACCGGTTAATCTTTCACATATTCTATCCATTATTCTTTTTATTACAAGATCGGTCAGTTCCAGAGCGGAAACATGCTCAATCCGACCCTGGGAACGCTCAATACGGCGGCCGCGCCAGATAACTGCTTCTTTTTCAACATCATAAACCAGCGCAGAAACGGAGAGAACAACCCGCACCTGGTTTTCATCGACAGGTATCTCTCTGCTAACCGTCCGCTGCTTGTTTTCGGTTATTTCAGAGTCCCCGGTATCCTCGCTATCTTCAGAATCAACATGCACTGTCCGATAATCCGTTTTAGTCTCATAGAGAGTTCGGGTTTCCGTAGTTAAAAATTGTTCAACCACATAATCATGAATCCATACGGTAAAAACCAGGTCAGCTCCCGATGCTTCAGCCACTTTTTTCCCCTGCTCCCTGGTTACTCGCTCCCCGGCATAATTTTCCCCGAGTATTTCTTTCACTTCAGAAGAAGGGATGACTTTCACAGATTCAAAAGATTCCCGCAGCTTTTCCAGGTTAAGATGGGCCATAAAATCACCGCGCAATTCATTCGAAGCAAATCCCAGGGGGGGCAAAACAGCCAGGCTCTTATCGTCGCGTTCATAATTAAAACCCGGAAAATCACCCTGCCCCGTGGTAGCACAACCGGTCAGATGAACAGCTATTAAAAACAAGCACAAAAGAAAACAAATCTTCCCGAAACGCATAAATTAACCCGCCTTAATAAAGTTATATTCGCAGTTTAATTATACCGTATTCCATCGCATTTTTTAAAAAAGTAATTACAGCCTGTATCACATCTGCAGCTCAATTTGCCAGTTTTCAAGCAGACTACCGCTTAATCTATACAGTTCGACAATTGCTTTCCGGTGGAAAATTCGGGCCTGTATTTCAGAAATTTTGCTGTCAGTCAAATTACGCTGTGCCTGAGCGACCTGAAAAGAAGTAGAACGGCCCACTCTGAATTTCTCACGTTCGGCCCGCAGAGCTTCTTCCCTTTGTCTTCTGGTTGAGCGAGTTGCTTCAATTTGAGCCAGGCTGCGCCTGACTTCAAGATGTGCCGTTCTTACATCCTGGTTCACAGCGTCTTCTAAATTTTTCAGTGCTATTTTCGTCTGCCGGCGATTAAGGACCGCTTTCTCGTGGGCAGCGCGGCGGGCTTGATTACCGTAAGGAAAAGCAAAGCGAAGACCCGCTTCAAGATCATAGTTATCCTCATTTAACTCATCCAGGGAATCGGAAAACGATTCGGCATAAACACTGCGCCCGGCAGTAAGAAAAAAATCAAGCCGGGGCAACAGCCCGTTTTTAGTCTGAATTAACTGCAGGTCACCGCGTTCCAGTTTTAAACGCGCTTCATTTAATTCGGGACGCCGGGTTGAGGCAAGTTCGAGATAATAATCCGGTTCTTCCGGAATAGTTTCCGGAGACGCGGGGGTATCAGCCGCCTCCAGCATTTTTGCTTCCTGCCAGCCCGGTATGTTTATTAAACGCAGCAACTGTAATCGTTTATTTTCCAGGTCACTGCGCGCATCGATCAGATTCTCCCGCTGGCGGGCCACTTCGGCGCTGGCGGCATACTCGTCGACCGCCGCCAGCCTGCCGGTCCGGATCCTTTCCTGCGTTTCGTCAAGCTGGAGGCGGGATAAGCGCAGCGATTCCTCATGAATCTGCAGTTGCCGGGCGGCCAGCACATAATCCCAGTACGCTTTTTCTATTTCAGCCGCCAGATTCTCCACAAATCCGCGAAACTGGTAACGACTCAGCTCTATATCCAGTTTGGCCAGTTTCACATTCAAAGTGTTCACCGCAGCTCCTCCCTCCCTGAGCAGCGGCCTGTCCACTCCCAGCTCAACGCGGCTTCTATAACGCCCGCTGCCGGTATCCAGGCGGTCCTGCCGGGAAGAAAATCCGATATCCAGGTCAGTACCGTCACCGAAAGTTTTTCCGGTTGAAAACTCACCACGGTAACTGCGAGCGGTTGTCCTCTCATCCGCTTTGGTGGTAGAACCCGAAATTCCAAGAGCAATATCGGGATCAAATTGAGCAAGCTGTTCACTTAAACTAAACTTTGCAAGCGGAATCTCAAGTTTTTCTGCGGAGAGGGAGCGGTTATTGTGCAGACCGATATATAGCGCGTCAACAAGCGCAAGCGAATCCCCGGCGTGGTCCACCCGTGTATCAGCGGCAGTCCTTTTTTCAATATCCAAATCAGGCGAAGAAGATATCTCTGTTTTTTGAGTTGCACAACCATTACCTGCCATCCAGAAGGGAAGCAACACCAGAACCGCCGCCGGGGTTGCCACAATTTTTCTTAATTTTTTATTCATAACGAAGCGCCTCAATCGGATTAAGTTTTGCCGCCTGTCGTGCGGGATAATAACCAAAAAACACACCTACTGCCGCCGCAAATGACAGGGCAATGATAACGCTCAACAGTTCAACATGTGTTGAAAAATCGGTATAGTAATTTATCGCCATCGCAGCCCCCACACCGGTTATTATACCTATTATCCCACCTATTGCGGTCATCAAAACAGATTCTAACAAAAACTGTGTCAGAATATCCCGTTTCCGTGCCCCAATAGCTTTTCGAACCCCGATTTCGCGAGTTCGTTCAGTAACGGTAACAAGCATGATATTCATAATCCCGATACCTCCAACAAGCAGTGCTATACTGGCTATCCCACCGAGTAAAAAAGTGAAGGTCCTGTTTATCTCGGAAGCGGTTTCAATGATATCTGCCTGATTGCGGACGTAGAAACCATCCTCCTCATCCGAATCCGGCTGCCGGTAACCGCGTAACATATCTTTTATATTTTCTTCCAGGTAAACAAGGGCCTCCCGGTTGACGGCCTGAACATTTATTTCCCGCAAATTCCGGGTTCCCGCCAGACGGCGCATCACAGTAGTATAAGGGATAAGAATCTGATCATCTGGATTAAACCAGCCCTGGTCACCTTTTGACTTCAAAAGCCCAACAACTTCAAAATTAATACCGTTAACACGAATTCTTTCTCCGATTGGTTTGTTATTTTCAAAAAGTTCACCGGCAACTTCAGAACCGAGAACCGCCGTCCGACCAAGTCTATTTACTTCCATATCGGAAAACATTCGACCGTGATTAATTTGAAAATTACGTATTTCAAGATAGGTTGGTGCCACTCCCATTACTGTCGTACGGGTATTTTTGTTGTAATAAACTACCTGCCCGTTGCTGCGAACCACCGGGGAAACATTCAAAACCCCCTCCAGGTCCAGTATCGCCCGGGCATCGTCAACAGTCAGTTCCTGGACGTTTTCGGTTGCCACACCACCCCGGCGGCGATGACGGGGACGAACAGTAAGCAAATCAGTTCCGTGTTGAGAAATTCGCTCCATTGTTTCCCGCTGAACTCCGGAAGCTATCGCCAGCATGGCGATTACCGAACCGACACCAATAATTATCCCCAGCATGGCTAAAAAAGAGCGCATTTTATTGGCAAACAGACTTTTAAAAGAGATCTTAAGCGTCGTCCAGAAGAGCACTGTTTTCCCCCTGTCTCTGACGATCTATCCTTCCATCCAACAGCTCCACTATCCTTTCGCAGCGTTCGGCAACATGAAGATCATGGGTAACCATAACCACTGTACGCCCGGCTTCGTGCAGACCATCGATCACGTTTATAATTTCATTCTCGGTTGCACTATCCAGGTTCCCCGTCGGCTCATCGGCAAGTAAAATATCGGGGTTGGGAGCTACCGCCCGCGCGATTGCCACTCGCTGGCGCTGGCCGCCGGAAAGCTGGCTGGGGTCGTGATACATTCTATCGGCAAGCCCTACCTGCTCAAGGGCATATTCGGCCTGCTCGCGAG
>JBKGYI010000120.1:0-5341 GCA_046546195.1 bacterium
TATTCCAGATATACCGATATGCGAAGCACCTAAAAACAGACAAAATCACCAATATTTTGGAAACAACAAACTCTGGATTGCCCGCAGAGGCCCCGTCACTTCCACACACTCTACCCCTGATAAATATCGAACCCTCTCGTTGAGTTTTTTAATCCCATCCTGATATTTATATTTAACTCCCAAGTGGGTAAAAAAAACTTTTAACGTCTTTCTTCCCAAATAACCTAAAAATCATCATAATATAAGAAAAATATTTTTGTCAAGGGAAAAATATAATTTTTTTTATTTTTTTATAAAAAAACTAATATACGGCCCTCAGAGGCGAAGAAAAGGTAATTTTATAGATTGAAATTTCAGCGTGAACGGAGAATTACAAACAAAATCGAAAAAAGTTTGTGCGGGATTACTCGAGCATTGAAACAAAACTGGAGAGCCTGAGTAAAAGTGTGGGCAAAGACCCCGGCAAATTTTAAGTCTCCAGGGGACAATTATCTATAGGTTGCTACAACAACTGCAGGGCAAGTTCGGGGTGGACGGAGGCCTGGCTTAAAACACTGGTTCCGGCCTGAATGAGGATTTCGTTTCTGGTCAGGTTTGTGGTGGCTTCGGCTACATCGGCATCACGCAGACGGCTCTCGGATGCCTGGGTGTTTTCTTCCTGTATCTGTGAAAATTCGTGGGTTCCTTCCAACCTGTTTTGCACCGCTCCAATAGTCGCTCGTGCTTCACTTACTTTACTAATGGCCTTGGTCAAAGCTTCTATTGAATGTTGAGCATCCCGGCGGGTCCGCACCGTAAGTCCGCCGATACCAAGCGTACCGGCGGTAATAGTGGGCAAATCGTCGTTTGTAATCTCAACAGTTTCCCCCCGGTTAGCCCCAGTCTGATAATTAAGTTCTCCGTGCCCGCCTTTGACAGCGTGAAATCTGTCAAAAATTATGTCCCTGTTAACATCTTCCGGTCCGGCTGAATAATCATAGGTATAAATTCTAATCGCAGCTTCAACCGCGTCTTCTGGAGCATCTACCCTAAAACCATCTTCTGGACCAAAATGTTCAAAAACACCAATATCATTAAAAGAAACATATGGAGCAGAATCATCTATGGGGTCAAAATTTTCGTCCAAAAATACAACTTGTGCCTGGATTAATTGTTTTGAGGGATCATAAGCATCGGGATGGTCTGTATCCAAGTTTCCTTCATCTTCTTCATCCGTTACCAGCCGTGCTGAAAACCCAAACTGTATTTCATCCCCTTCTTCTACCGTGAATCGTGGTACGTCCATAACCGAAAAATCCAGTTCACCAGGATCTCTTACCCGGACGGAGTTATTGCCATGTGCGACTATATCCTGCTCCCTTACAGCCCCAGGTTCTCCCTCGACGTCAGGCGTATCTATATACCACTCTGATGGTGCCTCTTCAGGCGTAGACCACCATGTTTCCTCCCAACTCTCGAAAGATGAATTGAAGATTCGATTGGAGAGACTGGCGTCAATAGGTGGTCCCGGCCATCCAGAGGGATCAAGTTTCCCCACTATATCCTCCGGCTCAAATCCGTTTACCAGCAAGGGTCTGTTATTAAATTGAGCTCTTTCAGCCATATCATCTATTTCATCGATCAACTGGTCAACCTCCTGGTCGACGAGGCGGCGGTCGGCGTCGGTGAGTGAGTCATTGGCTGCCTGTACTGCAAGCTCGCGCATACGCTGGAGGTGATCCTGTATTTTGTCCAGCGCCCCATCCGCCGTCTGCAGCATAGATATTCCATCCTGGATATTCCTCTGCGCCTGTGACAATCCTCTTTGCTGAGTGCTCATTTTCTCCGATACCGCAAGACCCGCTGCATCATCTGCGGCACTGTTAATGCGCAGTCCGCTGGACAACTGTTCTCTGAAAACATCCGCTTCACGGCTGGTTGCCGTGAGCTGCCGCTGAGCAAATGTGGCCGCCAGATTATTGTTTATTCTAAAAAAGCTCCCCATAGCTGTTCATTCCCTATCCAGACTGTTCCAATCTGCAGGCTGCGAACAACCTGCAGATATTAGATGCCCGGTTACAATTAGTTTTATATATCCTTTTGTTTGTTTTCTGCCGGTTTACTTTTTGATGCAGCAAACCTGCTGGCGGCGAGGGTACTACACACTTATTTTAAATTTACGGTGATGTCGTTTGTTTCCCACTTCAGCAAGAAAAACAAACAGCGGCGAGAAATAACGGGAACAATCCGGTATTACAGTAAACACAGTCACCCATCACACCCATCAAACAGTAGACTGCACCCGAGCTAAAGATTTTAAAGAAAAATGGTACATTCCAATCAAGGTAAGAACTTCCACTATCAGCCTCCATGCCGATATAAAATATTAAGAAAGCTTCCATGCTTTCCCGCTTCAACCAAAATTTACGACATCCAAAACCCGCTGTCAAGTTTTTTCTGAATTTTTTTAAAAAAATTCAGTCCCCACCAAAAAACGGTAAATGCTTTATCTGATTTTCTCGTTGCTTGCTTTTTGGCGGGGCTGGTGCTATATTATAAAGGAAACGACCGGTTTTTAATTTTTGCTATGGAGGGTTAAATGATGGCTGACACAGCCGAGTCTCTTGAAGCCCGGGTTTCTCGAGTGGAAGAGCGCACGGATAATTTTAAAAACCAGTTTGATTCCCTGGACCGGCGCATTGCTCAGCTCGAAGCTTCCACTAACGCCCGTTTTGACCAGATGGATCAAAGAATATCAAAACTTGAAGCAACCGTGAACGACCGGTTCAACCAGATGGAAAAACGGTTTAATCAAATGGAAAACCGGTTTAACCATTTTGAGGAAAAATATGATGCACGGTTTAATCAGATGGAAGAACGGATGAATCACATGGAAGCAGAATTTCTGAAATATTTCCGCTGGCTCACAGGTTTTGCTTTCACCGGGACAATGACTCTCATAATCGGAGTAACCATCGCACTTATCCGCTGGATATTTTTCATGTAAAACAGATCCTCCCAGATAGGCTTTCCGCTCCCCGCTCCAAGCTCCCTGCTCCCCGCTAATCACACAGTATTATTGTGTGTTTCGTGTTTACAGCAGTTGCAGCACTAATTCTTGCTGTGTGGTGGCCTGGGTTAATACTGAGGTACCTGCTTGAGCTAATACCTGGGCCCGGGTGTTTTGGACAGCTTCCTCCGCTATATCTGCGTCTTCGATGCGGCTGTTTGATGTCTGGGAGGCTTCTTCCTGTAGATGGTTGAAATCCGTTGCCATATCCATCCGGTTGGCCATTGCGCCAAGATTGGCTCGTTTTTCGCCCAGCCTCTCATTCGCTTTTTTTATCAGTTCAATTGAGTTTTCAGCCCGTTCGCGAGTTGTAAGGTCCACACACCAGACCCCCAGCGTCTGAGCATCCACCCGTTCAAATTCGACATCTATTACTTCGTCGCGGTTTGCTCCGACATGAAATGTTGCTATTCCATTACCGTCACCAACCAGAGTAAGTTCACGGGTGTCATAGATTTCTTGCAGCGCCGCCTCTTCGATTAAACCGTCATGATCTTCAAGGTCAGAATCAGCATCCCATTGGGTGGGATCAAGGATTGTGCTGGGAGCCTCCGCATCAGTGACCTCGGGGAAACCAAGAGTTCGACCTATAGCGTGTGTTGCCCCCCAGCGGAGGCTGAAATTACTGTCATCACCGTCATCACCAAACGCGACATTCGGATTAAACAAGATATTTCCGGGCATCTGCAGAGTATCATTTAATCCCTGTGGACTCCCCCCTGGTTCATGGACTAACACAGCCGCACCGATGTCTTCATCAACAGCAAATCTGAACTGTCCAGCATTACCCTCGGCATAATTATTTTTTGGTCCCTGGTTAAGTGGTTCGCCGGTTGAAGCTCCGGTCATCTCCGGCGCGTCCTCGGTTTCCATTTTCCAATCTATATTTAATTTTACTCCGGTCGCAGCCTCGAGTCTGTTGGACCACCATTGGAACGCTTTTTTAAGATCCGCTTTGACATCTGTTAATTTATCATCCAGTTCATTGATATCTCCAGCCTCTCCGGCGGGAGTGGTTGTACCGGGAGCCACTATACTGGCTGAAATGTCGACTGACCGTTTGTCATTTTCAATCGCTTCTTCAATCTCATGCCAGAGATCAAGGTCTTCCCATACGTCGGCATCTGTTTCGGCCCGGCCGCCGGCAAGCAATTTCATCCCGTTAAATTCAACCGAGTCGCGCATCCGATTGATTTCATCAATTATTTGCCTGGATTCCAGATCAAGTAATTTCCGATCCGAATCGGTAAGACTGTCATTGGCTGCCTGCACGGCCAGTTCCTGCAGCCTGCCTATTTTGTCCTGTATTTCTCCGTATGCCCCCTCGGCGGTTTGAACCATCGAAATACCATCCTGCACGTTCTGGCGACCCTGGTTTAACCCGCGGATAGTGGTGTGTAATTTATTGGAAATAGCCAGCCCGGCCGCATCATCGGCGGCGCTGTTAATCCGTTTGCCGCTGCTTAAGCGCCGGGTTGTTTTTTGCATATCCCGAATAGTTGAACTCAAACGATTCTGAGCAAACCGGGCCTGAAGATTTGTATTGACACGCATAATACTCATCTGATGACACACCCCGCCCTATTCTGCTTGAAAACTTTTTGGCGCAGTCTGCCCGCAGTCATATTTTTTTGATTTTCCAAAATTTCCCTCTGTGGCTTGTGCGGCCGGCGAATCATCATAAACACGGCTTTAACAAGAACGGGGAAACTCTGATATTCAGGAAAGGACCGCAAGTGCAAAATATATGCAAAAAGGGTACAGTTTTCCCCTGCGAGAACTTTACACTTTCGAAAAAAGAACCGGAAATACTCCGGCTGTAAACGTGTTCCGTCCATGATTGCCAGCCTCCTTGCTGAAAAGTTATTCTCCTCTGTGAGTTACTTCTTCAAAACGGTCGGTGCTTCTATAGTTGTAATTAATCTCTCCGGATCAACACTCACCTCCTGCAATTTGGTATAGTTCTTCAATTAGTTTTTCGACATATTGAAGATTAGCATTGAGGTGTATTCTGAGTGTGGAATGATATGGAGCGGGGAGTGTGGAGCAGGGCGCAGGGAGCAAAACCCCGAAAAGTCAACGTCAACGGCTAACTGCTGCTATGTCGCCCTTTCAGGGCTGATTTGTTGATAACCTTTAGCCCCCGGGCTTGCGCCCTGGTCTGTCTTTATGCCGCCCTGTTGGGGCTGGTTTTGGAGAGCGGAGGACTTCGATGAACAGTGAGCGGATGATGGGATGAGCGGAGGAGCGGAGGAAACAGCAAAGGTAATTAGCGGGGAGCTTGGAGTAAAA
>JBKGYI010000121.1:0-5253 GCA_046546195.1 bacterium
CCAGTCTGGAAAAGCCCGCCGCAAATTTTCCAGGGCAACCTGTTTGCGCACCCCCAGGATTTTAAACATTATAAAAGCAATCAGATCAGCAATCCATCGCGCCAGAACCAGCGGCAGGATCTTTATCAACTTCACTACAATCCATATCAATGAATATTCAAACTCTTTTTTCATACCAGTTTACCTCCGGATACATCACACTCTTCAACAAGGTTCTTTAAAAAATTACGATATGATAATTTTATCTCCTCGGCCTTCATACGCATGTTAGCCAGAGCAGCTTCAAATTCGCTGCCCCGGGACGATAACCCCCGCTCATAAGCGGCGGGCCAGTCAGCTTCATCTTCCGCTTTACAAAGCAGTCCCACTCCCAGCAACTGATCGGCGGTTTCCTGCACATTATGCAAATACGGTCCACTGATAACGGGCACCTCGCAGGCAAGCGGTTCCAGCAAATTATGGCCGCCTATTTTTTGATTCCAGGTCCCGCCAACGAAAGCAATATCACCAAGCCCGTAAAGCCCACCCAGAATTCCCATCCTATCAACAATAATTACCCGCCCGTCATATGAACCGTTCACCTGCGACCACAGCTTAAATCGCAGACCGCGTTCGCCAAGCATTTTCTTGACCTCACCAATTCTCGACAGGTGGCGGGGGGCCAGGTAAAGCAGACAATCTTTTTGTTCAACAAGGTCAAGAACTTTTTCCTCTTCTCCAGGCTGGGTGCTGCCGGCCACCAGGACCGGCCGCGACGAAGAAAAAACTTTTTTCTCCTCCAGCTTTACTTTATCAAGCAAGCCAAGCCATTTCATGCATCCGGCCGCCTTTAACTGCAGATCGGATGAAGCAAATTTAGCAAATCGATCTCGATCATCATCGCTGCGGGCCATTACCGCCCGGCAGTGTGAAAGAGCCGCTTTAACCAGCGAGGACAAACGGCGGTAACTCCGGTAACTTTCCTCTTTCATCCTGGCGTTTAAAATCGAAACTTTCCCGCTGTTATATCGGTAAAAGTTGGGCCATATTTCAGTTTCTAAAACCAGCACATGACGGGCTGCAATCCGGCGGCACAGATCCTTAACCAGCCAGCTATAATCATGGGGCAAAATTATTTTCCGGGGATGAGCGATACATTTCAGACCGGAAAAAGTCTGTGCCGAAACCAGAATATGTTCCCCGGGCACACCAAATTCAATTAACCAGTCCAGCAAACGTCTGACAAGCATCTGTTCCCCGACAGAAGCCCCGTGCAGCCAGAAATCAACCGGACGGTCATCTTCAATAAGGGGGGAACTAAATTTATTTTTTAACGCTCTGAACGGCCGGCGGGCTCGAAAAGAAAAATATGTACTCGCCGCAGCCAGCGGCAGGCCAAGGTTAATGGCCAGATTATATAATACTTCAGTTATTTTCATTATTACTCTTTCCCGCTACTGTAATCAAATCCATAATCTCATCCAGCAGTGGTTCGAACGGTTCAATAACCAGATCACTTTTAATACAGCCCGCAACAGGTTTCAGTCTCTCCGGCAATTTCACGTATTCTTTTTCTGTCACAAGCAGGTTTCCGTTTCTAAACCGCTCGGGTATATCCCCTTCACACAGTTCGGCATGATCGGGCAGTTGAACGGATTCGGCCACTTCTATCTGCCGGTCATCCAAAAATTCAAGCAAGTCAACAGGTCTGGCCAGAGTACTGAGCAAACAACACGCCTTATTTTTAAACTGCTCGGTCACATCAACGCCATCCCGGATAATACAATTAAATTTATAGTAATGAACCATCTTCCCGGCTTCAAAACCACCGGACGATTCAAGGTATGAAGCAGCCGCAGCTCTGTTTTTAACTTTCAGCGAAATAAAATCAGCACGCTCCAGGGCGGCAGAAGACTCACGCAGCGGCCCGGCCGGCAGACGATAACCGTCAACCTCATCTTCAGAGCCAAGCAAAACAATATCGATAGCACGTTCCAGAGAATAGTGCTGAAAACCATCGTCAAGGATGAACAGATCGACATCCATATCCGTTTCTATCACTCGCCCGTTTTTATAGCGATTTTTACCAACCCCGATCGGAACATCGGGGAAATTATCGTGAATAACCGCCACTTCATCACCATATTCATGAACATTACTGCTGTCAGCAGCACAGACAATACCCTGCCGGCGGGACTGGCCACGCTTTAAAACCGCCGGGTTAACTCCCCTGTCTTTCAGCTCGGCCAGCAGACGGATAACATAAGCTGTTTTACCGGTTCCGCCCAGACTTATATTCCCTACGGAAATAACAGGAACCGCAAGTTTATTCTTTTTAGCCAGTTTACGGGCGCGATCCAGTTTGTTAATTAAAATGTAAACAGGAACAAAAATCAAAAGTATAGTTTTTATAACAGAAGCAAACTTTCCGGGGGAACGTGAAAAATAGATATCCCGAAAAAAACAGTGCAGCCTACTTCGAAATGCCACGAGAAATCTTCCCCGGAGGCAATTCAGGATTAATATCAAGATCCCGCGCCACCGATCCTGTTAACCGCTCCATCTCAGCCTGCAAAAGCTGGCGTTTTTCTTCGCTCGAACAATTCATCTCCGAAAAATCTATCGGCCGGGAAAATTTAATTTTCAACCGCGAAAAAGGATAGGGCAGACAAAATCTATCCCAGCTGGAAAAAATACGTGACGGACGGGCCAGCCCCGCCGATGGTAACACCGGCAGCCCGGCCCTTTCGCTCAGACGAATAACTCCCTCTTTAACCCGGTGGCACGGTCCAATAGGACCGTCCGGAGTAATAACCAGCGTTTCACCATCCCGGGCCAGCCGAAGCGCTTTTACAAGCGCTTTTAATTTTAAATCACGCAGCGATGTGCGCAGCGAATAATGTCCCATCCCCTCGAGCACACGGGCAATATATTCACCGTCACGATGGGGACTGATAAAAGTATAAAAACCGGCCGGGCCGAAATAATAAAGCAGCGGAATCATCTGACCGTGCCAGAAAGCCAGCAGGAAATTCTGATTGTTATCACGCAACCCTGCCGGCCATTTCTCCCCTTCTACTTCCAGGCTGCTGCTGGAACGAATCAGTTTTAAAACAGGCGGAGCTATATAGCGGGCCGCCTGGCCGAATACAAACCGCTCAACTTTTTCCTTCACAATCATCTTCCTCCGGACCTGATGAAGATATAATCACTTTTGCAACTTCGTCAGTGGGCTTCTTCCCCGCAAAAATCTCTGTTTCTTTTTTCAGCCATTCTACCTGTGTTTCTCTTTTCTCAGGATTTTCGATGTAGGAAGAAACAAGTTGAATTAAATTTTTAACATTAAAATCAGATTGAATTAATTCCGGTGCAAGATTGGTTGATGAAAGTATGTTCGGCATAGCAGCTTTATCAATACGGGCAAGCAAACGACCCAGCAGATAAGAAAAACGCGATGTTTTATAACCGACAATCATCGGTGTATGAGCAAAAGCCGCCTCCATGGTAACAGTTCCCGAAGCAAGCACAGCGAGCCGGGAATCCTCGAGCAACCCCCGGGACGGGCCGTTCCAGATATAAAATTTTTCTATATCCTCTGAACTAAAATAATCCTCTAAAAATCCCTGCCCTATTGAGGAGGCGGCGCTAAAAACAAATCTCCACCCCTGATACCTGTTCTCCAGGTTACGTGCCGCTTCCAGCATCACCGGCAGATGGCGTTCAACCTCCCTCCGGCGCGAGCCGGGGAAAAAAGAAACAAGGGAAGTACCCGGTTCTATATTCAGCCCGGCAAAGGCGGACTCAGAAGAATCAAGTTTTTTTTCTTCAACCAGCGGATGTCCGACAAATCGCGCCTTTACCCCTCTTTCTTCAAAAAACTTTTTTTCAAAGGGAAAAATAACCAGCAATTCATCAAAAAGCCGCTCCAGCTTGCTGACACGCTTCTCACCCCAGGCCCAGACCTGCGGCGTAATATAATAGATAAGTTTTACGTCATGTTTTTCAAGCCGGGAAGCCAGCCGCAGGTTAAAACCGGGGAAATCGATGAAAACCACCCGGTCGATAGAATTTTTCACAACAAATTTCTCCAGACGTCTTAACAGCCGGAAAAAATAAGGAAGGGAACCAATGATTTCGGTAAAACCAATTACAGTGTGTTCAACCAGGTTTTCAACAAGCCGGGCACCGGCACATTCTGTCTTAGGACCGGCGGCCGCATAAATACGGCCTTTAAAACCTTTTTCCTGTAAGCGGGTCGTCAGCCGGGCAGCATAATTATCACCCGAAATATCACCCGTAACTAAAAGCAGATCACCCATGAAATTTCTTGATGTTATCGTTAGCCATCGCGTCCATTACGTCAAAGGCTACCCTGAGAGCATTTTTCCCTTCGCTGCCGCCGACAATCGGCTCACGCCCTTCCTGAATACAGTGAACGAAATGAAGCAGCTCACGACGCAAACTTTCACCATCTTTAATCTCCGGGGTATAAACCTCAAAATCCACGCTATCACTGTCCACGGTATCCTTCAGGCGCCAGATTTTAACTTCCTGGTCCTTGTAGTTCAGACTGACATAATTATGTTCCTGAAAAACACGTATTTCCCGGCGCGCTTCCGGAGAAATACGGCTGGCTGTTAAATTGGCCACGCATCCATTTTTAAACTCAAACCGAGCGTTACAGATATCCTCAAAATCGGTAACCACCGAAGCACTAACAGTTCTTATCTCTTTGATAGGGGAATCCACCATACTGAGCATAATATCAATATCGTGAATCATAAGGTCCATAACAACACCAATATCTGTCGAACGTTCACTGAAAGGCCCCAGGCGGTTAACCTCAATAAATCGCGGAGCCTCAATAAACTCATTAGCCGCTACAAAAGCGGTATTAAAACGCTCGATATGACCAACCTGCAGCAACACATCGTTATCAATAGCAATTTTGTATAGCTTTTCTGCTTCCGATATAGTCTGAACCATCGGTTTTTCTATCAGACAATCGATTCCGGCCTCCATTAATTTTTTACCGACTTCAAAATGATATTCAGTAGGTACTACCACACTGGCCGCTTCGATTTTTGGAATTAACTCCTCAATTTCGCTATAAAAATCAGTGTCATATTTTTCGCTTATTTGCCGCCCCCGGTTTTTATCAGTGTCAACCACACCAACAAGCTCAACATCGTGAAAAGAACCTAAAATACGAGCATGATGCTCCCCGAGGTGTCCAACACCTATGACGCCAACTTTTAATTTTTCAGCCATAAC
>JBKGYI010000122.1:0-5230 GCA_046546195.1 bacterium
TCCATACGATGGATGGTTGAACCCGTATGATTTTCCCGGTTTCTAATTACCCAGAAATAGGGATTGGCTCCCCTGTATTCGGGGAGAAGGGCGGGATGGATATTTATCGTTCCGTTTTCCGGGTAATCTATCATCCAGGCCGGGATTTTTTTATCATAACCAATGGAAATCCCCAGCTGGTATTCTTCTTTTTTGAACCAGTCCTGAAAATCTTTTTCTTCAAGATCGGTCGGATAACGATAGGGTATCTTATGTTCGTTTAAAATCTGAATTATGGTTTCACATTCACGTTTAAAAGTTTCCGGCAAAAGTGCCGCTTTGATTGTTATATTTTTTAATTCAACCAGGTTTTGTAAAAGGATTTCTCCTGTTATTGGCAGCAAATAAACCACAAGATCCATATTATTTAACTCCTTCCTTAATACTGCCGATAATAAAACACACTAAACCCATATACTCCAATAGACGAGGAGCTTTGTTTTGTGCCCAATTCTAACATAAAATTCAAACGTTCAGTAAAAAAACGGAAGCTATTTACTTCACCGCTGACTCTGCTCTGCCTGTTTTTATTTTTAGGTTATATGTTCTGGCCCTATCTCGCCGGAACCGGCGCTCATGATTTTTATTCTGAGGATCCGGTGGGGATAGATTTTTTGGCCGTGGAAACTCCGGATTATCGTTTCTCTAAAACTGATAGCCCGCAAAAATATGAAAAATTGAGCAGAACCCAGATATCACGCCAGTTAACGCCGCTGCGCAATTATGTGGATCCTTTTGAGCAGACAAGAGTTCTGGAATTTGTAAAACATGAAGTTCGGGCCGGTGAGAGTCTGTGGGCGATAGCGCGCCACTATGGACGTAAAATTCACAGTATAGCCTCGGTAAATTACAGCCTTCTGGCCCGGCTCGGGCAGCTTCCGGCCGGTATAAAATTGAGGATACCAAACCGCGATGGGATCCTGACAAAGCTGGCTCCCGGACAGACCATGTGGGATCTGATGAAAACCTATGATGTTGATTATCGCAAAATACTTGCTTTCAATGATATAAAATCAACAGCAGAGCTTCGCCGTGGGATGGAGCTTTTTATCCCCGGCGCTGAACCGGTTAACCCCTACCGCTACCGTTTTGATCACGGGTCTTCAAAAGGAAATTATATCTGGCCCCTGCCGCCGAATTACCGGCGCATAACGTCCGGTTTTGGAAAAAGGATACATCCTATTCTGGAACGTGAAATACATCACACCGGTATAGATATAGCGGCCCCCCGGGGGACAAAAGCTTATGCTTCCCGGGCCGGACGAGTAAATTTTGTTGGTTATATCGGTGGCTACGGTAAAGTTATCAGGATTCAACACAGCAGCCGACTGGAAACTTTTTACGCCCATCTCAGCGATTTCATTGTTCGCAACGGCCAGTATGTTGAACCGGGCCAACCGGTTGGAATCGTGGGAACTACCGGCCACGTAACCGGGCCACATCTCCATTTTGAGATAAGAATTAACGAAACCCCCGTTAACCCGAACAGCTATTTGCCGTGAACGCAGTACTGTGAAGTTAGCCTGGATAGCCGATTACGACCATACCCAGCACCCCGGTGGCGCTCAACTTACCAACCGGATAATGCTTGAGAACGCACCGCTGAAGATCGATAAATTCACACATGAAAATATAAAAAAAATAAATTTAAAAAAGTATGATCTGTTGATATTAAATAACGTTCTTTCGCTTCCGGATAAACTGCTCAGAAATATAATTGAGCACTCCAATTATATAAAATATGAACACGACTGGCAGGGAATTACTGATTTTAAAAAAAAATTTCCAGACATTTACAAAAATTCTCGGCTGAACATTTTTCTCTCTCCGTTTGCCTTAAATGTATACTCAGCAAATGGTTTACTGCCTGCTGGAGAAGGTAATTGTGTCTGTGTTTCCTCGCCAATTGAAAGTTTTTTTGATATAAAAATACCTGAAAAAGATCGCCGGCCTGCCGGCCAGGCCATATATACCGGGGAGCTTGTTCCCCATAAAGTAGCCGGGCTTATCGACTGGGCGCGTGGTGAAGGAAAAGATTACACTGTGGAACTGTATGGTTCCGATCACGGTTGTCTCAAGGAAGTTCGCGCCGTGGATAATCTGCGTTATATGGGACGCTGCCAGCATAAAGATCTGAACATGATTTATAATCAATATCGTACTTTTGTTCATTTCCCCCGGGCTGAACCATTCGGGCGAACAGTTGCTGAAGCTTATCTGTGCGGTTGCAAGCTATTAACCAACCAGCGGGTCGGTTTTCTTTCCTATGACTGGGATTACGGTGATTATGGATCGATCCGGGAAAAACTTTGTGAAAAAGCCCCGCGCTTATTCTGGAAACATATAGAATCGGTTCTGAAAAAGCTATAAGTAACCGAGGCCTTCCCGGGGTCAATGATATACTTTGTTTTTAAACTGAGGAGGTGGCTTGCAATCAGTCTTGATCTTAATGACCGGGCTAAAAAAATCAAAAAAAAGGTGTCCGCTGGTAGCAGACTTAAAACCGAAGAACTTTATGTGCTGCTGCTCTATCATTGTTTTTATGAGGACTCTTTTCCGGGAACCCGTGTCAATGTTAATCTGCAGCCGCTACCGGACAGTGAGGAAGTTAAAAAAATCGCTGTACTTCAGTTTACCAAACTCGGTGATGTTTATACCACATTTCCCCTGCTGCGCTGCCTCAAAGAAAAATACGAACCCTCAGAACTTGTTTTCTATACCGATCCCTCTTATAGCGCCGCTCTGCAGGGCTGCCGGGAGATTGACCGCCTGGTTACTTTTCCTGTTGATGAGTGGCGAAGCCAAACCCGGGCCGGCAGGTTTGATTTAAACCTTATTCCACAGTGGTTTTCCCGGCAACCAGAATTTGATTTAATTGTAAACTGTCACGATAGCCTGCGTTCAGCTCTTGTTACCGAGCTGAATCCGGCCAGACTGACCTGGGGTCTGCGCCATTATCACCAGGGGGGTCTGCGGGTTACGGGTACGGCTTTCAGTCTCTGGAAACTCATCTATCCCTATCTGCTCGAAATAAACGGTTACAGCACGGCTGAGCTGCCCGACAGGCTTTCTGTGCCCCGCCAGTTGATGCTGCGTTTTGGTTTCAGTGACAGGGAATCTTATAAATTTAAAGCAGACAGCCAGAATCTTCCCGCTGATTTTTCAAAAGATAAAGATTCAATAGCCTTAATCCTGGCCGGTGGCTGGGAGACAAAACGCTGGCCGACCAAACACTGGCAGAAGCTGGCCCGGAACCTGATTGAAAACGGTCACTCGATTCATCTTATAGGTGGTAAAGATGTCACCGCAATAGCGGCCAGAATTAAACAGGAGGTTCCCGCTGTTAATAACTGGACCGGAATTTTAAAACTTTCCGAAACAGCGGCCTTGCTTGAACAAGTTGATCTGGTTGTTTCCAACGATACCGGGCCTTTACATCTGGCCGGCTGGCTGGGCTGCCCCCTTATTATCCTGAGCGGACCGACCAGAGTAGGGGCCGGCGGAGAAGGGGAGGCTGTCTTACTGCAGTCAAAACTTGATTGTTCCGGCTGTCAGGCCGAAAGCTGTCGAAATGATGAACAACTAAAATGTATGTACGACATTAAACCGGATTGTGTTTCGCTGCTGGCAGAAAACTTTTTTAAAAACGGGTTTGAAAATACTCTCAAGCAGCATCAAAAAGAGTTTTTGGAACTTAATGTTTATTTTAAATCAGCTGAATCTCCCTTTTCTTACTATCCATATCCGGAAAAATATACGGAGCAGCAGGATATTAAAAAAATATTACTGGGCTGGTTAACTACCGCGGTAATTAATGAAATAAATGTTAGTTTTCATCCCCCCTCCGGGCGTTTACTGGGTAACGACTGGCTACATAAATGTTTGCACCGGCCAGAATGGCAGCATGATAATTTAATAAGCGCGGCCTCGAGCCTGCAGAACGCTCTAAAAGACTTGAAAAGCAACTGGCTGCGTCATCCTGATAAAATAAACTGGGCTGACAGACAACCACTGGGGCCGCTTCTGGCAAGTATGTGTATGTTTGCTGCTGCAAAAAAGGATGCTCATTCTGTCAGCCGTGCCTATCAACAAGAAGTTCTGCTGCTGCTTGAAAATTTTTTGGAATACGTTATAAAGGAGTTTGCAAATGTCTGATTTAAACTGTTTTGCCTACCTCTACGGTAATATCGGCTATGCCGTCCAGAGCAGGAATCTTCTTACCGAACTGTCCCGGCTAATAGATATTACCGTTTATCCGCTCAGCACCAACAAAAAGGGATTTGAACTTAACGAAGAGCTGGCGCGGCTGGTTCAGAAACCGGTTGCCGTCGATCCCGACAAACCGGCGCTGGGAATTGTCCAGCCGGCCCAGCTGCAGAATTTTCCCGGAAATCCCCGGATCGGTTATACAATTTTTGAAGGGACCTCCTTTCCGCCGCCTGAACAAGAGGGGCTGGCCAGCCCGGATTTTATCTGGGTAGCTTCGCGCTGGGCCAAGGAAGTTTTGATTCAAAACAGACTACCGGCTAAAAAAATAGGAATAGTGCCGGGCGGGGTGGATCCGGAAGTTTTTAATTCCAATGTGAAACCACTGGCAAAATACCACGATCCCGATAAATTTACGTTTCTCAGTGTCGGTAAATGGGAAAAAAGAAAGGGACACCGGGAATTAATAGAAGTTTTCACGGAAACATTTCGCGATCGCCGCGATGTGCGTTTGCTACTTGGGGCGGATAATCTATTCAGACCGGATTTCGACCTAAAAAATAAACTTGCCGAACTGAATTTGCCCCGTTACCCGCAGATAATAGCGGTCGACCAGCAATCTACAACGTCTGAAATGGCCGCTCTTTACCGCTGCGCTGATATATTTGTTCTCTTAACCCGCGCTGAAGGTTGGGGGCTTCCGATTGTCGAGGCTCTGGCCTGCGGTATCCCGGCAATCAGTACAAACTATGGACCGATGCGTGATTATCTCAGTGAAACCTATGCCTTTCCGGTTGATCCGCTGGGTTTTGAAAAAATAGATGATCCACGCAGTTATCCCCGCGGGGAAGAGCACGGGAGCTGGGCGATTCTCGACCTTGACCAGGTTTCAAAAATTTTTCAGGTGATTGTTAAAAATCCACAATTAGTTAAGAAGATGGGGCGGCTCGCTGAAAAAACAATGCATACTCGCTGGTCCTGGAAA
>JBKGYI010000123.1:0-5193 GCA_046546195.1 bacterium
ACTCCTTACCGCTGCTACCTTCCGGTCCTGACGGGGTTCGAAGCGTCGAAATATGCAGGGCTCGGCCGTCAACACGGTCTTCCGAAGCGGTCTTGCCCCCCGAGGTCCGCATTCAAAACAAAAGCTCCGCATAAGCGGGTTTCGGATTCAGGGAACCGCTAACTCCCCGCTCTGCACGCCCTTTGAATTTAATTGTTAGGATTATATCTTACTGGTGACCACTAATTAAAGGAAAGTACCCCGGGAAAAAGAAAATTTCGTGTCGGGCCAGGGTAAAGGAACAAAAAAAACAGTTGAATTTGGTTTTTAAACCGAATTTAACTCCCGACTATGTTTGGATGCTGTCGCCCAAAGTCGGTTAACGGTGATTTATGCGCTTCAGCATCTTTAGTACGCCCGTCAGGATTCGAACCTGAGACCTACGGCTCCGCAAGCCGTCGCTCTATCCGGACTGAGCTACGGGCGCATATAAATCTCTCTTGACTGTTAATATGATATATTCTGCTTCTTTTTTTTACAATAGGGGACTTAATATATATCTTAATCTGCAGACTGTTAAAAAAAATCCTGTTTTATTAGCTGGATTTAAGTTATTTTTATGGGAAGACTATTGCTGGTGGTTTTGATAACCGGATAAGATAATCGGAGTGAACTTTATGGAGGTTTACCGATGAAAAAAATTGCAGTGTTGACCAGTGGTGGCGATGCGCCGGGAATGAATGCGGCAATCCGAGGTGTGGTTCGGACCGCTCTTTATGAGGATATGGAAATCATAGGATTCCACCGTGGTTATGCGGGATTGTTAAATAAAGAATATCACCAGATGGATGTTAGTTCGGTAGGAGGTATTCTTGAAGAAGGGGGAACTGTTCTCAGGACATTTCGCTGCCCGGAGTTTAAGGAACGTGAAGCCCAGGTGCAAGCAGCTCAAAATCTTAATAAACTTGGAATTGAGGGGCTTGTTGTTATCGGCGGTGAGGGTTCTTTGCGCGGAGCGCTGGCCCTCGATAAAATATGGAGTGGAGATGTTGTCGGGATTCCCGGAAGTATTGACAATGATGTCCGGGGAACCGACCTGTGCCTTGGTTTTGATACTGCAGTCAACACCGCTCTGGAGTCTGTCGACAGGATAAGGGATACGGCAACATCTCACGAGAGGTTGTTTATAATCGAGGTGATGGGCCGCAACAGCGGACATATCGCTCTTTCGGTTGGCCTCGCCGGTGGAGCCGAGGAGATACTTATCCCGGAAAGAGAATACAGTGTTGATGAAATTGGTGAAAGAATTCAGGAGGGATGGAATAAGGGTAAATTGCACTATATAATTGTTCTTGCCGAAGGTGCGGGCAAAAGCTTTCAGCTTGCTCAGCGGCTTAAAAAAATAAGCGGCATGGAAATACGTGTTGCTGTGCTCGGGCATATTCAACGTGGCGGCGCGCCGACAGCCTGGGATCGTATTTTAGGTGGAAAAATGGGTTATTTTGCGGTTCGTGCCCTGATAGAGGGAAGTTCTGGTGTTTGTGTCGGGGTGCGCAGCGGCCGGCGTAACCTGGTTCCTTTTGCTGAGGCGGTAGGTGCAAAAAAATTGAGTCCTGAAAACGAAAGAATCGCGAAAGTGTTTGCAACCTGATAAGTGAGGCTAATATTTTAAGGAGTTGATTTATTATGACGAAGAGAATTGCGATCACAGCTCCCACGTTCTGGGGGCCGCCGCGGGATAAATTTTTCGAGGATACTGATCAGATCTACGATCATCCGATTGCAATCGACGAACAGGGTTGTCTTGGTCGTTTTCTGGAAACAGCAGATGTGATTGAGGGGGATTATGACATTGTTCTTGTCAGCGCTTCTTCCAGCCGGAAATGGGAGGAAGAAGTTGATCAGCGGATACAAAAAGATATTGAAGAAAACAGGGGAGATTTTAACTGCTATCATCTAACTTATGAGCGTTTTCACCGTCTGCGTGAATATATTGCAGAAAAAGGCGATGACGCTATGCTTGCCCTTCTTTCCATGTACGGATATTCCGAGGTCAGGAATATGTGTATGGTGGCCAGCCACATACTGGGTTATGAAATAGCGATATCATCTGATGACGATGTTGTTTTTGATGATCCTGATTATTTAAAAAAGGCCCGGGAATATATTGGCAGTACAGCGAAAAACGGGGAAGAGATAAAGGTGGTTTGTGGTCCTTATTATACCGAAGAAGGAACCATCAATTACGCTTCTCGCCCGCCAACCTGGATGGCTTACTGGAACAATGCGGAGGCGATGAATGAAGCTTTCGATCGCTATATTTTTGCCGAACCCCGGCTGAATGAATCTTCCTATGTGGTTATGGGAAATATTGTTCTTCATCGTGATTTTTTCACTATGGTTCCCCTTGACCCGGGCTGTCACCGTGGTGAAGATATGGACTGGTTGATAAATTCTCGAATTTTTGGGTTTCGCTTTTATATGGATAGTGAATTGCGCGTTCAACATCAGCCACCACCGCGTGGCTTTCCTCTCTGGAAACTGGTGCGGCTTGACATTGAACGATTTACTTATGACCGCAAAAAAATTCGCCAGATGGAAAAAGAACTTGATATTCCTGTCGAGTATTTTGACCCCTGGCCCGGCCAGTTTTTAAAAGAGGATCTCGAGGATAGAATTTATCGCACCAATATGATGCTGTCCAATCAATACCTGTCTGAGGGAAAAGACGAGGATGCCCGGGGGTGTCTGGATAATATCTTTTATGGTAAACACGAATACGACCCCGGAAATCCGCTTAAGTCGATTCGTAGTTTTCAGACCGACTGGGAGCGACTGATGAGTTTTATTGATGATTACCGGGAAGAATTATGTGATCTGGTATTTTCTTGTAGCCCTGTAGAAGATTAACTTAATTTAACGGGGGCGCTTATTATGGTTAAAAAAGTAGTATTCAGTTTTGTGTTTTTGTTTTTAACTTTATTGCTGGCGGCAACTGTTCTCGAAGCTAATCGCTTTGAGGACTGGCGTCGCGAGCGCAAGCAGCAGTTTGATAGTTTTAGAGAGGAAAGAGACCGCCAGTTCCACAGTTTTTTACAGCAGCGCTGGGAACAGATGGAGGTTTTCAGGGGGGAGGTTGAAGATACAGCCCCGAAAGTTCCAGCTCAGCCTGAGGCCGCCGGGGCGGCAGAATCGGATCAACCGGCGGTCGAAACCGGGACTGTGGAAAAAGTCCGGGATATCAAACTTGAGGCCGCGGAAGAACCCGAAGTGAAGGAGGTCCACGAAGAGGCGAGCCGTCAGCAGGTTGAGGTTGATTATTTTGGTCATCGCTTTGCGTTTGATGTTGATCGCCAGGGGTTTGATTCCTTAAAACTTGATTCCGCTGATGCCGGAGGTGTCGCTGATTTCTGGGAAGATTTTGCAGCCCTTGACCCTGGACCGCTGGTTGACCGCCTTGAGGAGATTGAAAAAAAACTGGATCTTGATGGTTGGGGATACATGCTTTTAGTCGAGGGTTTGAGCGAGCGGCTTGTAGATTCCGACAATCTTGCCCGGCTTGTCAAATGGGGATTGCTGATAAAATCCGATTACCGGGTTCGCGTTGGATATGATGATCGCGACCGTATTTTTCTGCTCTATAATTTCCCGGATCGTCTTTATCAGTTACCGTTTTTTAACCTTGATGGTGAGCGATATTATGTCTACAATCCCCCGTCCGGCGGGATCGATTCGTTAAGCACCTATCCGCAGAATCATGATTCTGCTTCCCGGGCCATAGATATAGATCTGAACAAAAATCCGGCCGCAACAGGCCGGAAGGTTGAACGGCAGCTCCAGTTTGAGTTTCAGGGGGACAGTTACACAATCCCGGCCTCGTATTCGAAAGAGGCGGTCGCATATATGAAGGGGCGTCCTCAGCAGGCCCTCGGGCGTTATTTTGAATTAACGGCCGGGTCGGGACTCGGTTCTGAAATGCTGGAGAAAATTGAGCAAAAGATCGAACCGCTTGAGTACCAAGAAAAGGTTAATTTTTTGCTGGCATTTGTTCAGAAAAGTTTTGATTATAAAACAGATCAGGATCATTTTGGCCGGGAAAAATACATGCTGCCCGCGGAAATCCTGGATTTTCCTTATTCTGATTGTGATGACCGGTCGATATTATTTGCCTGGCTCGTGAGGCGGTTGCTTAAGCGCGATGTCTATGGTCTGGATTACCCGGGCCACGCGGCTACGGCGGTAGAGTTTGAGTCGCCCACCGGTTCCTATTTTAATGTTGATGGCCGGGCTTTTGTTATTTCTGACCCGACGTTTGTAAATGCGTCGGCTGGTATGGTAATGCCCCGGTTTGAGGGTGTTAATCCCGGCTTATTGCCCTGATTTCTGTCCGAACTTTTCTGTTAAGGCCTGCTTGCCCCGCTGGAATTCCTGGGGTTCGTAGCCCCGCACCAGCAGGGTTATATTTTCTGCATGGGGATAAGAGGCAAACTGCAGTTTAGGATGTTTGGCCTGAAGTTTACGCAGGATCTCCGCTATATCACCTTCCCTGGCCTGCAGTGTTAGTGAATAGGTAAAACATTTGCTGCCTTTAAATTTTTTCTCCCACTTTTTGAAGAGAGGCTTCAGCATTGAAGGGATACCGGGGAAAACATAAACGTTATCATTTTTAAAAGCGATTGCCGGTATTTCCGACAGGTAAATGACCTCCGAGTTTTCAGGGAGCATTGCCATCTCACGCCGAGGTTTGTTCATATCGTTTTTATAATGGTCTTTGAGGAGTTGCACGGTATAACTGTTTTCAACGAGAGGTTTGTCGAGGGCGCGGGCTAAAGCCTGGCGAGTTTTGTCGTCGTGGGTAGGACCAATGCCGCCGCTTATGATCAGATAATCGACGTTAATGTTTTGTTTTATCTGCCGGACCAGTGTTTCAAAGTTGTCCGGGATTATACTGAGCAGCTCTACTTCCACACTGCATTCATTAAGTTTTTGGATCAGCCAGGGGCCGTTTTCATCCACGATTTCACCGTGCAGAATTTCATCGCCGACAATTAAAATCCGGGCAGTACTCATCGGTTGCTCCTCAAGCTAATATGAGATATCTGCTTTATTCTACTTTTTTAGACCTTCGATTGCAACGCGAACCCCCTCGCAACCGGACACAGAACCTTCCAATGGTTTGTCATTGCCGTCCAGCACTCAGTCGGGGAGTTGCTG
>JBKGYI010000124.1:0-5186 GCA_046546195.1 bacterium
CGTTGCGGTGTTGAATTTATAAAGTCAAAACCAAAGCCACTGGATTGCCCGGTCAAGCCGGGCAATGACTGGGTTGGGGAGCTGGATTGTCCGGCCAAAGCTGCTCTTACACATCCGTGTGTCCGCAGCATTAACACATCCTTGTGCGTCAAGCCGGGCAATGACTAATCGTTGGAAGGTTTTGCCCACGACATACTATGGCTGGAAAAACACTGTGATACTATATATACTGGTTTTGTTAGCTGAAGCCGGGCTGAAAAATATTTAGGGAGGCGATTTTAATGCGTTACCCCAGGTTGGTGGCTCTAATTTATTTAGAGAGGTTGAAAATAGAAGAAAAAGGACATTTAAACGGTCCGTACATGTTTTATTTTGATATTTCTTATCCCCGCCCTTCTGTTTCGGGACGGCTTCAGGAACTTGTTTTTGATGAGAAAATTGGGGAGGAAGTTGATTTTAGTACCAGAACACTGCGTGAGCGGTTAATTTTTAAAGAAATAATAGAAGGACCGTTTTCGCTTGGCGTTTCTATGGCGCCTGCCGACCGGGCGTATGCGGAGGAGATGACTGAAGTAATTAAACGTTTCGGAGCCGAAGTTATTTCTAATTTTGTTAATCTTCGCTTCCATACTCTTAATAAAATGATGGATCTTGTTCAATCCGTGGGGATAACAAACTTCGAAAAAACTCTAACCAACAGTATTGCCACCGGTACTATCGATGTCATACCTCTTGAAAAAGAAGAATTAACGCTTAAAATACCACTTGTAACACCGAATAATTTAAGGAATCCCTATCCCGACCGCCATCGCCGGGGAGTTGAATACCAGAAATATCTTAAAAAATCCGGTGATGAGAACGGATTTGTTGAGTTGAAAGCGGAAATTATTGAAAGGTGAACCCTATGGTTGTTTCCCGAAATCTGTATCGGATGGTATTTTTAGTATGTCGCGGGTTAATTTTGTATATTATTTCTGGAAATCTTGAATTTAAGGAGGAAATTTAAATGAACTGGTTTAAAACCGCCGCTATCGGTTTTTCTTCAGCTTTGATTGTTTATATTCTGGCCCGGCTTGCCATTTTCACTTCGATTTTGCCCCTTGATAAGCTGCCGGCCGAAATTATTCTGGAAGATTTTGGTTTGAACTATCCTCTGCTGGCTGAAATATGTGTTTTCGTCGCGGGTATTGTGGGCGCCTTATTGCTTGCCTGGATTTTTGAAAACAATACAACGGTCGGGAAAGGGATTATATTTGGCGGGTTGATCTGGATTATGACGATGCTTATCGGCTCACCGCTGGCCGGCTGGGGCCTGTTTGCTCTGACAGGTGACCATGGTTTTTTGCTGGCGGCTTACATTCTGGTGGCCCATCTTATTTATGGCGGGTTAACCGGCTGGCTGATTGAAAAGTTGATTTATTTTGAGAGCGGAGTTGCAGATGAAATAAAGTGTCATGCCCAACAGGAAGGTTAAACGAGATATGATTTTTTAGTTTTTTTTGCTCGGGTAGTAATTGACCGGGCGACGGTCGCTGTTGTATGGTAAAGGGCGTTGTTAGATGGTTTAGTATGGTTCTGATATAGCTAAGGAGGAATAATTAATGTCTGTCAGTGATCAGGAAATAAAAAAACTTGCCACTCTTTCCCGGCTTGATCTTTCCGAACAGGAACGAGGAGAACTCAGTGAGGATTTGAATGAGATTCTTTCGCTTGCTGAAAAAATTAACGAGGTTGATACCTCTGGAGTGGAGCCGACGTATCATGCTTTGCCTTTAAACAATGTTATGCGCGCGGATGAAGAACGTCCATCGCCGGACCCGCAGAAGGTTTTGCGTCACGCACCGGATGCGTCGGACGGTTATTTTGTTGTGCCCCGGGTGATTGAAGAACAATGAGTTTGAATGAACTTACAATCCCGCGGGCAAGAGAATTGCTGGACAGCGGTGAAATAACTCCCCGGGAACTGACTGAAATTTATCTGGATAGAATTGATGCTGTTGAAGATGATGTATGTGCTTTTGAGCGTATTGATCGCGCGGCCGCTCTGCAGAGGGCGGAGAGTATTAATCTGGCTGATTTTGATTCCCCGCTGGCCGGTATTCCGGTTGCGATAAAAGATAATCTATGCCGGGATGGTTATCAGACAACCTGCAGTTCTAAAATACTTGAAGGGTATATAGCCCCTTACACTGCTACTGCGGTTAAAAAACTTGAGGAAGCGGGAGCTATTATCGTCGGTAATACAAACATGGATGAATTCGCGATGGGTTCTTCAACTGAAAACAGCGCCCATCAAACGACTCATAATCCCCACGATCTAAATCGTGTTCCCGGCGGCTCAAGCGGGGGCAGCGCCGCGGCCGTAGCGGCAGGCGAAGTTCCCGGTGCGCTTGGCAGTGACACCGGTGGTTCTGTCCGTCAGCCGGCTTCTCTCTGCGGGGTTGTGGGAATAAAACCAACCTATGGACGCGTCAGCCGTTACGGACTGATTGCTTTTGCCTCGTCGCTGGATCAGATCGGCCCGCTTGCTCGTACTGTTGAAGGAGCGGCGATGCTCACCGAGGTCATAAGCGGGCACGATAGTGCCGATAGTACCTCACTGCCTGAGCAGGTTCCCGCTTACAGCCGCTTGCTTGCGGCTGATCCTTCCGGGTGGACAGTAGGTATTCCCCGTGAGTATTTTGGTGAGGGTATCGATCCCGCGGTCGCCGAGACAGTAAGTGAGCAGGTCAAAGCACTCGAGCGGCTGGGAGCTACAGTCAGAGAAGTCAGCCTCCCGAACACCAAATATGCTATTTCTGTTTACTACATAATCGCCACCGCCGAAGCAAGCAGTAACCTGGCCCGTTACGATGGTGTGCGCTATGGTTACCGTGCGAAAAATTTTGATAGCTTAATAGATATGTTTTCCCGTACCCGCGAAGAAGGGTTTGGTGCGGAAGTTAAGCGGCGTATCATGCTTGGAACTTTTGTGCTCTCGAGCGGTTATTATGAGGCATACTATGGTAAAGCCCAAAAAGTGCGGACCCTGATAAAAAATGATTTTGACAGGGTTTTTAAAGAGTGTGATTTTTTGCTTACTCCCACTTCGCCGACAACCGCGTTCGAAATAGGTTCAAAAATAGATGATCCTGTTCAGATGTACATGAGTGATATTTGCACAATCTCAGCAAATCTGGCCGGCGTGCCGGCTTTTTCCCAGCCGGTGGGATTTGATGACAGGGGGCTTCCGGTCGGCGCCCAGTTGATCGGTCCGCCACTCAGTGAAGAAAAACTTTTTCAGGCAGCAGCTTTGATAGAAAAAAACTCCGGCTGGGAACCATCTGTGGCCGGTGTGAAGGAAAAAACAAAAACCGGTGATTCAAATGGCTGAAGATATTGTTATCGGACTTGAAGTACACGTTCAACTAAAGACAAAAACCAAGCTTTTTTGTTCCTGCAGCAACAGATTCGGTGATGAACCCAATGCCAATACCTGTCCGGTCTGCATGGGATTGCCTGGAGTACTCCCGGTATTTAACCGCCGAGTGCTGGATTATGCACTTCTGGCCGCCGGAGCCCTTAACTGTGAAATCCAGGATAAAATGAAATTTGACCGTAAAAACTACTATTATCCTGATCTGCCCAAAGCATACCAGATCAGTCAGTTTGATATGCCCCTCGCTCTGGATGGTGAGCTTGAGGTTGAGGTGGATGGTGAAAAAACAAAGATAGGAATCGAGCGGGTTCATCTCGAGGAAGATGCCGGTAAGCTGATTCATGCCAGTATTGGTAATGAATCTTATGTCGATTATAATCGCACCGGAACCCCGCTGATTGAGATTGTATCCCGACCGGATATAACTTCTCCTGTTCAGGCTGAAGCTTATCTGCGGTCGCTCAAGCAGAGAATGGAATATCTGGGGATAAGTGACTGCAACATGGACGAGGGGAGTCTGCGCTGTGATGCCAATCTTTCAATTCGTAATTCTGATGGTAGTCTGGGAACAAAAACAGAGATAAAAAATATGAATAGTTTCAAGGGAGTCCGGGTTGCTCTTCAGCATGAGGCTGCTCGTCAGCGGCGTGTTATTTCGCGCGGTGAAAAGATAGTTCAGGGTACCCGGCTCTGGGATGAAAGTGCCAGAGAAACCCGGCCGATGCGCAGTAAAGAAGAAGCGCACGATTACCGTTATTTCCCGGAACCGGATCTGGTTCCTGTTGTTATTGACCCCGGGTATCGCGACGAGGTGCTGGCGGAACTGCCGGAAATGCCCGAAGCTCGCCAGCGGAGATTTGTCGAAGAGTATAATCTTCCTGTTGATGATGCCGGGATATTAACCTCGACTCGACCGATGGCTGATTTTTATGAGCGGGCCGTTGAAAATGATTGTGATACCAAGACGCTGAGCAATCTGATGATAGCGGATTTGCGGCGTGAGCTTAACGAGAGAAACTGGGTTCTTTCTGATGTGGCAATGACTCCCGAAGCTCTGGCTTCTTTAGCCGTGCTTCTTGATGATGATGTGATCAGCAGCAATGTTGCTTCAGAACTTGTCGGTGAACTGGTAGAATCAGGTGGTGACCCCCGGCGAATAGTTGAAGAACGGGGATTAAAACAGATTTCCGATGAAGGAGAACTGGATGCTATAATAAAAGAGGTGACCGCGGAGAATCCGGAGGCCGTGGAGGATATCCGTTCGGGGAAAGAACAGGCGATAGGCTTTCTTGTTGGACAGGTTATGCAAAAATCTAAGGGGCAGGCCAATCCGGCCCGGGCCAAAGAAATGCTGCATGAGGAGATTTTAAGCTAATGAATCCAAGAAAATACCTGGGGATACGTTTTTTGCTGCGTTTGTTTCTGGGGGGGGCGATTGCGGGATTTTTGGTTGGATATATTTTTGAAAAAGGTGCCGAAGAACTGGATTTTATCTATTTAACTCCCAATAGTGGTCCAATTCTTGGCGTCACGATGGGGCTGATTCTTGCTGTTGTGACTTATCTTATTGCCAGCCGCTCGCTTTTTGATTATGTGACTGCTTTACGCGATGAGCTGGCGGCTGTTGGAGATCTTCCCTTTGGTTTTGAGGAGGATTTAAGCCTGGCCGACCAGGCCGGAGCTGTTTACGGTCTGCTCGAGTATGAGATTGAGCGTTTGAACCGGGAGAGGAAAAGGATGGCCCTGCTTTCCAAAAATTCTCGCAAAG
>JBKGYI010000125.1:0-5034 GCA_046546195.1 bacterium
GATAATAAGATTGATCCTTTTCACTTTCGCAGCCCCTTAAAAAACGGATATTATCTTTGCTGCCAATACGCCGCACGTAATGGCCGGTAGCCACATAGTCGGCACCGAGTCGCTCCAGTTTTTTCCAGAGAAAACCCATCTTGATATCGCGGTTGCACAGCGAACAGGGGTTTGGAGTTCGACCGGCCAGGTAATCGGCAACAAAAGGTTCGACCACAGACTCTCCAAACTGTTTTTCAACATCAAGAGTATAATGGTCAATTCCCAGCCGCCGGCAGAGCTGGCGTGCGCTATTTAAATCCTCAAGACTGCAGCAGGTTCTCTCATGGGCCGCCTCATAAGAACCGATGCGCATTGTGAAACCAAATAACTCAAACTTCGTTTTATGTTTTAAAATATGGGCGGCAGCCGAAGAATCAAGACCGCCACTCATTCCAATCGCTACTACGGTCATCTAATTATTTCCTTTCCGGAAAGAACGCAGTTCCCCTGTCTTTATCAGTGGCGCGTATTTTACTTTTGCCCCCTGTTTTTCAAGCCACTTCAACAGTTTTAGAATGGAAGGATGCTCGGCACCGGAAGCGATTATTTTCCTTTTACTGTAGGGCGGGCGCAGCACCCCCCGCAGTGCCAGACAGTTGGCCTCACTGCCCGAAGCGGTAAAAATAACCTGGTGGCCGGCAACCGAGAAAGTCCTGGCCAGCAACCTGCGGGCCGCTTCAACACCATCACGTGCTTTACGTCCCACCCGGTGAATCGAAGAAGGATTACCAAACGTTGTTTCCAGGTAAGGCTTCATTGCTGCAAACACTTCTTTTTTCAGCGGCGTTGTGGCATTATAATCACAATAAAGTTCAACCATAATTTTTTTCTCCAATAAATGCAGCAAGTCTCAGGTAACGCCTGGGGGTTCCGGTATCAAACACCTGCCCGGAAAGTCTGACCCCCGTGGCCGGCTGTTTTTCAATCAGCTGCCTGTAAACAGGAACATCATCAAGTTCTTCTCCCTCGAATTGTGGCTTTATTTTTTCGGCTATTTCAAAAAATAATTCCGGCAAAATAGCCCGGCCAACCGTCCGCCGGGCCGGCCAGGTAGAAACTGCCGAGCGGAAACAACCGTTTCCTTTAGATTGTAAACCAGTGATTTTTTCGATTCTCCCGCCCCCGGGTTTGCTCTGATAAGCCCCCGAATTTCCAAAATAACCGGCCTGCTCAAAATCAATCTCAATAGTTCCAAAACAAAGCCCATCAGTATAGTCATTAATAATCTCTCCGATTCCCGCTGCGCCCAGTACAATATTATCGGGCAGCAAAAGTGCTGCCGGCCCCTCAATATCAAGCCGGCGAAACCCACGCAGGACAGCGTCCGCCAGCCCGGCCGGTTCTGGCTGGATAACGTATTCGATTGGATTATTGCGGGCAATTAATTCAACATAATCATACAGTTGCTGATCCCCGGGAGCCCCGACGACAGCAAGGGGAAGACATCCTGCTTTTAGTGCCTCGGTAATCGCATAAAAAATTAACGGCCGGTTGCCCAGTGGCAACATCGGTTTGGAAAGATATCTTGTAATCGGAAGTAACCTGCTTCCTCTTCCCGCTGCAGGAATAATTGCCGGTAAACTATTTTCCATAATTAATTTGCCTCTAAAACAGCTTTAAAAATTATTTATTTTGAAAATCAGATTTTGTGTGATGCAGATCCTGTTCAAGTTTTTCAATCCGTTTCTGCAGGGTTTCAATCGAATCTATGACCGGATCCGGCAGATCGGTGTGATCAAGGTTGACGGTTTCCACCCGGAGTCCTTCCCGTTTTACTATGCGGCCGGGAATTCCAACTACTGTTGAATTTTCGGGGACGGAATTGATAACCACGGAACCAGCTCCTATCCGCGAGCCGCGGCCAATCGTTATATCGCCAAGAATTTTTGCGCCGGCTCCAATTACCACGTTGTCTTTAATAGTCGGATGCCTTTTTCCGCGTTCTTTTCCGGTTCCTCCGAGTGTAACACCCTGGTAAATAGTTACGTTCTCCCCGATTTCAGCTGTTTCACCGATCACAACCCCCATCCCGTGATCGATAAAAAAACCACGGCCCACGGTTGCTGCCGGATGAATCTCTATTCCGGTCAACCAGCGAGCAAAATGGGAGACAAGCCGGGCTGCGAAGCGCATCCCCAGCCTGGTTTGCAACCAGTGGGCAAAACGATGCAAAAGCAGAGCGTGAATACCCGGGTACGTAAACCAGATTTCAAAACAGGAGGTGGCGGCGGGGTCACGTTCCCGCACCGCCTGGCAATCTTCTCTGAAATGTTTAAACATGGTATCTAATTCCCGTTAACTTTATTCTCTACTGTCTTGTTCAAGTTCTTCCAGTGGTGTTTCTCCCCTGATTTTTTTCCGACAGTAAAGAAGAAACTGGTTTATCGAGCGTACAGCATCCTGGTGAAAATCGTCGGAACGGACATAAATGATGTTTATCTGTCCGCTGGAACGCATCTGGTCCATCTCTTTTTTTATCCGAAAGATAGGACCGGCCATCCGGTGGGACATTCTGATTGCAAGCAAAATTAAAAATATGGCTACTATCAGTATCCCCAGAAAACTGAGTATACTGAAATATCTTACGTTAGCGGATATAGCATCATAATCGACATAGGGATTTGAAGTGGCTAAGGTTTCCACTGTTCCCAGACAAAACCAGATAAATCCGGAAAGCATCACCGTAGTTAAAATTATTCCCAGCAGAACAAGAACAATAATTCGTCCCTGTACTGCAAAATTTACTATTTTTCTGGAACGTCGATTTTCCATAATTATCACTCTTCCTTTATGTTTTTTTCTTTCATAGATATTTTACGATATTTTCTTAAATAATTTACTAAATTTTCCGGTCCCAGCAGATTTATGTGCGTTTTTTCAGAAGCAAAATTTCGGGCGGCTTTTTTAAACCCCCCCGCTACTACTAAATACCCGTCCTGACAGCCAGCTTCTTTCACAGCTAATTCAAACTCGCGCAGTGGCCATTCACTTATCGCATAATTCCACCTTTTAAACGCGAACAAAACCTTTTTTTGCCGCCACAGGCCGGTTTTTTTAGCAGCTGTTATATTTAAGCTGGTAGGTTCATTATCATCATTGAATTTATTTTGTTCAATTTCATAACCAAGGCGGTCAACTATATACTGCGATATCTGCAAAAACTGTTCATCCGAAGCTCGAACATATTCCTCCAGTAAATCATCCCCTCCTATTTTATCAATATGTTCACTTATACAACGGCTGACATCCATAAAATCGGGCTGGATTTTGTAGACTTCCTGGTAAAGCCGCAGAGCTTCCTGTAAATCACCTCTTTTTTCCTTCAACCGGGCATGGAAATAACGAGTATGCAGCGCATTTTTTTCATTAAGACGGCCCCTTTTATCAAGACGATAGAGATCTTTTAGATAATCTGCCGCCCGCGAAAGATCCTCGTCAAGTAACATCATTTCAATTAATTCCAGTGTTGCCTGGATATATAATTCAACGACACCTTTTTCGCGAACTCGCTCATATATTTTTTTTGCTTCGTCAAAATCACGTCCCTCCCGGGCGGTGGCGGCCACTTCAAAAGAAACAGTTATGTTCTCAGGTGCTATTTTTAGATAATCACTGTAATATTGCAATGCATGACGAATGTTTCCTTTTTCCCTGTAACAGCGGCCCAGGTATAAATAAACCTCGGGAAAAGGATCCTCCTGGCTGTTTAAAACTTTTTTTAAGTCCGCTAACGCGCGCTGATAAACACCGAGGTGATAATACGCTTTTCCGCGTTCAAGTAGTCCGGCGCTGGAATTTTTTTCGAGTTCAAGATAACGGTTCCAGACCTTAATGGCACGTTCAAACTGTCCGACCCCCTCAAGCCGGCTGGCAAGTCTAATCAGTTCATTAGTGTCTTCCAGCTCTTCAATTACGCTTTTATCAGCTGATATTCTATCCATTAACTGCCGGGTTTCATCGCGATGTATAAATTTTTTAAAAAGAAATAAAATAAACACACCCAGAAACAATAACGCCAGCGGCAACAGAACAATATAAACTATTTTCATCTATTTCTCAGTCCTTATTTTTTAACAAATTTAACCTGGATAAGTTTATAATAAATATATCTTCATAATGGTCAAGTTCATAGTGGTTTGGCTGGTTTTATGTATGAAAACTGTTGGCTCCGGAATTTATGAGGTAGCCTTAAAACGATTAACCGAGGTGTATTGCCGTGGAGGAAAAATTGGAAATATTAAATACTTCGGAACTGTTTGGCGGATTATCCCCGGAACTTCAGCGGAAAATATCATCACAAACTTTTTTTGAGAAGTATTCACGCGGTGAAATTGTCTTCAGGGAGGGGGAGCTAGTTCATGGACTCTATATTGTGGTCGAGGGCCAGGCCAAGGGTTATCGCACTTCCATAGATGGTCGCCAGCAGATAGTTCGTATTATAAATCCCGGAGACATAATTGCCGAGGCTGTTTTGCTGGAGGGAGAAAAATATCCGGTCACTCTTGAGATATTAAGGGACACTCGCTTTCTTTATCTGCCTGCAGATAAATTTATCAGTTTCTTAAAAGACGAACCGGCAGCCGCACTAGAACTTATTTCAGTGTTAAGCAAACGGTTGCGTTTTCTTGTCCGGGTGGTGGATGACCTCTCCTTAAAAGAGGTCTCGGCCCGGCTCGCCAGCTATTTGCTTCAACAGGTAGAAAAGCAGAATAAGGACTTCCGGTTTAATGAACAGATAACCCTCCCGGTTAGCAAGACGGAGTTGGCCTTCGCAATGGGCACGATTTCCGAAACATTGTCGCGAACACTTAAAAAAATTGAACAAACCGGTGCGATAGAAAACCGCGGAAAAAAAATACTGATTCTCGACCATAAGAAACTCACCGAAATCGCCGCCGGGGAAAAAATTTAACTTTTTTTCTCCATTTTTGACTCAGGTCAAAGACAGGCCTCTCCTCTCCCCTTATAGTATTACCACAAGTTAAAAAATAT
>JBKGYI010000126.1:0-5034 GCA_046546195.1 bacterium
GAACGGGAAAAACATGTCCAGATTTTGCCCTGGCATGTTCAGCACCCGCCGGGGCTGGAGGTTGTGGATATACAACCTCGCAGTATACGAGTTTTGCTGGAAATGAAAATTGATAAGGTCGTAGCGGTTGAACCGGATTTTCGCGGGGAAAAAGATGAAGATTTAAATTATAGTATTGAAGTTGACCCCGATACTGCCCTGGTGGCCGGGGTGCGTTCTGAGCTGCAGGATCTGGAAACTATATTTTTGTCCGAGATACAACTGCCGGGCCTTGAAAATTCGCCCCTGCAAACTGAAATATCCGCGCGACTGCCGGGTTCAATGGATCTTGTTGAACCGTCTGAAAATATTTTTTCGCTGCGGGTGGAAGTGTCAGAACCGGAAAAAGAGCGGGTTATTGCAGATGTTCCGGTTCGAATACAAAATATTCCCGAGGGGCGAAGTGGTGTGGTTGACCCCGGCAGTGTTGATATCAAAGTAAGAGGACCTCAAAACACGGTGGAGGATCTTGATGCCGAAGACATAACTGCGTTTGTAAATGCTCCCGAGGATGATGGGCCGGAAATAAAAGTGATAAGGTTTGATTTGCCGTCCCGTGTTCGGCAGGTCGAGGATGCTGACGTTACCCGGACGGCCAAAGTCCGATTGGTGGATTAATAAAAATGGGGAAACTGTTTGGCACAGACGGAATTCGAGGCGAAGTTAACTGTGCCCCGCTATTTCCGGAACAGATTTTAAAGGTTGGTTTTGGGCTGGGCCAATACTGGCGCAGCAATGTTTCGGGGGGGAGTGATACTGTTGTTATTGGCCGGGATAGCCGTTTGAGCGGAGGTTATCTGGAAAATTTACTGGCGGCCGCTTTGCAGGGAAGTGGATTTGATGTTGTTAAAATGGGCCTGACTTCTACTCCGGCACTTTCTTACCTGACAAAAAAACGTGAGGTTTCCGGCGGGATTATGATTTCCGCTTCGCACAATCCTTTTTATGATAACGGGATCAAACCTTTTCAGGCCAGTGGTGAAAAATTTACCGACGACCAGGAACGGTCTGTTGAAAAGTTGATCCGGGGAAATGAATTCGAACCTGTTTTCCGTGAAAAAATCGGGACCGATAGTTACCGGCCGCAGTGGAACGAGGATTATATAAATGTTTTAAAAGCAAAAACGGTTAACTATGGCGGCCATGTTGTTATTGATTGTGCCAACGGCTCCAATTCAAAAATAGCTCCGGCTGTCCTGGAGGAAATGTGTGCACAGCTGACTGTTTTAAACGATAACCCCGATGGAATAAATATTAACCGCGGCTGTGGTTCGCTGCATATTGGTGAACTGGTTGCCGCTGTTGAGTCTTGTGGCGCTGATCTTGGTTTTGCCTTTGACGGCGATGCCGACCGGGTCTTAGCGGTTGATGAATACGGGCGAGTGGTGGATGGGGATACGTTAATGTACCTGCTGGCCCGGCAACTGTTGCCCCGGGGGCAGAAAGCGGATGGTCTGGTGATAACAGTTATGAGCAACCTGGGGCTGCGGGTGGCGCTTGAAAAGGCCGGTGTCGATTATAGCGTCGTTGGGGTTGGTGATCGCCAGGTTTATAATGAAATGAAACAAAAAGGCTGGTGTTTGGGGGGAGAGCAATCGGGGCATATAATTGACAGAAACTGGCTGCCTACAGGTGATGGATTGAACACTGTTGTAAAAGTGCTGGCGCTGCTGGATAATGAGGATTTGCTGCTGGCTGATTTTAACGACCAGGTTCCTGAGTATCCACAGGTTTTGTATAATATAAAGGTTAAAAGCAAACCTTCGCTGGAGCGCCTGAAAAAAACATCACAGCTAATTGCTGAAATAGAAGAAAAATTAGGTTCTGAGGGACGGGTTTTAGTTAGATATTCGGGGACCGAGCCGCTGGCCAGGGTTATGCTGGAGGGAAAAAGTGAAAACCAGATAAAAAAATATGCAACCGAAATAATTAATTTGTTGCAGGAAGAGATTGGAGAACTGGGTGAAATAAAAAATGATTGAACTCGGAGTAAATGTGGATCATGTCGCTACTTTACGTGAAGCGCGGGGCATATCTATCCCCGATCCCGTTCAGGCGGCGGCGATCGCCGAGCAGAACGGAGCGGATCTGATTACCGTCCACCTGCGGATGGACCGCCGTCATATCCAGGACCGCGATCTTGATCTCCTGGTAAAAACTGTAAAGACAGGGATAAATCTGGAAATGGCGGTTAATGAAGAAATGGTTGCCCGTGCCTGCCGGGTAAAACCGCTTAAAGTCACACTTGTTCCTGAAAACCGTCAGGAGGTTACCACCGAGGGTGGTCTGGATGTCGCTGCGGACGTGAAAAAAATAAAAGAAGCTGTTTCCAGGCTTCAGGAGGCAGGGATTCTGGTCTCCCTGTTTCTGGATCCGGATTTAAAACAGCTTAAAGCAGCTCAAAAATGTGGAGCGGACGGTGTTGAACTGCACACGGGTGAATACGCAGAAACTCCGGCTCACAGCGAAAAAAGAGAGAGTGCGCTGCAGAGACTTGAAAACGCAGTGATTAAAACAGACAAATATGGGATGGAAGTTTATGCCGGCCACGGGTTGAACTACTGGAATGTAAAACCGGTTGCCGCACTGCCTCACATAGCGGAGTTGAATATCGGTCATGCGATAGTTGCCCGCTCTATATTTACAGGGTTTGCAGCGGCAGTGAAAGAGATGAAAGAACTTATTACAGGGACGGTCAGATAAAAATGTGTGGAATTGTTGGTTACACCGGTGAAGCTCGTGCTTTACCGATATTACTTGAAGCGCTGCATAGACTTGAATACAGAGGTTATGATTCGGCGGGAGTGGCTGTTGAAGAAAACGGGGGTTTCTTCCTAGAAAAGGTAAAAGGCAAGATAGCCGTCCTTGAAGAGGAATTACTGGATGTCGGTTTAAAGGGGACAACCGGTATCGGTCATACCCGCTGGGCCACTCACGGTCCGCCTTCGGTGGAAAATGCCCATCCTCATTTTAGCAAAGACAAGAAAATCATGCTTGTCCATAACGGAATTATTGAAAACCATGTTGAGCTGCGTTCCCGCCTTGAGGAGGATACGGAATTTGTCTCGGCGACTGACACCGAAGTACTGGTTCATATGCTTTCCGAACGCTATAACGGAAATCTGACGGAAACGCTGCGCAGTTGTCTTAATGAGGTTGAGGGCTCTTACGCGGTTGTTGCCATGCACAGGGATGAACCGGGAGTAATAGTAGCCGCCCGTTCGGGCAGTCCGTTGATTATCGGTTGTGGTTCGGATGGAATGTACGCCGCTTCGGATCTGCCGGCTCTGCTTGATTTTACGCGGGATGTTATATTTCTTGACGAAGATGAACTGGCCACCCTGCGTCCGGATGGAGTGGAAGTTCAGACTCTTGAAGGCGAGGAACGTAAGAAAGCGATTAATACGATCAGCTGGGGAGCTGTGGAGGCACAGAAATCAGGTTACAAACACTTTATGTTTAAAGAGATAGCCGAGCAGCCCCAGGTGCTAAGACAGTCCATGCGCGGCCGTATAAGCGAGGAAGGGGAAGTTGTTTTTTCAGATCTTGACATTCCCGATGAAAAATTAAGAAATCTCAAGAAGATAACTTTGATTGCCTGTGGTACTTCTTATCATGCCTGTATGGTGGCTCGCTACTGGCTGGAAGAGTTCAGCGACCTGCAGATAGATATTGATATAGGTTCTGAATACCGTTACCGGACCACCAGAAAGTTTTCCGACGATGAACTGATGATTGCGGTCAGTCAGAGCGGAGAAACAGCAGATACTCTGGCTGCGATGCGTAAAGTTAAAGAAGGGGGGATGACAACCCTGGCGATCTGTAATGTGCTGGGAAGCACGATGACCCGCGAAGCTGATGGAGTGATTTATACTCATGCGGGACCTGAGATAGGGGTCGCTTCAACAAAATCATTTACAACTCAGCTTGTTGTATTACTGCTATTTACGCTTTACCTGAATCAGGTGCGTGGAAGTAAAAAGAAGTTTTCCAGGATATTGGCGGCATTAAAAGAAATCCCCGAGCAGGTGGAAAGACTGGTCAGTCATCGTGATATATATGAAAAAATAGCTAACGAACAGTTTAAAAAGGAGGATTTTCTTTTCCTGGGCCGGCATTTGAATTATCCGGTGGCCATGGAGGGGGCACTTAAATTAAAAGAGATATCTTATATTCATGCCGAGGGTTATCCGGCTGGAGAGATGAAACACGGACCGATTGCTCTGATTGACGAAGAGATACCTGTTGTTGTGCTTGGCCCGCGCAGCCGGGTTTACGATAAAATGGTCAGTAATATTGAGGAGGCCAAGGCGCGGGGGGGACTGGTTATCGGGGTGGGGATGGAAGATAATGATGAGCTGGCGGCCATGTGCGATTATTACATAGGTATTCCTGACACCCGCGAACTGTTGACCCCCCTGCTTACGGCTATCCCGATGCAGATTCTTTCCTATGATCTTGCCGTGCGGCGCGGCTGCGATGTTGACCAGCCCCGTAATCTGGCCAAATCAGTTACTGTTGAGTAGGTAATCTGGCCGGAGCGGGTTCGCCCTGTTTGTAGATTCGATAGGTGGGATATGCCAGTTCAACCGCGGCATTTTTATTAATTATTTCCATGACATTATTACAGATTCTTGAGCGAATTTCCCTCCGGCCGCGTGCTCTTGTTAAATAACGTAGAGTAAGTTTTACCCCGTTGTCCACGATCTTCATATAAACGCGAGGCTGGAGATGGTTATAATTTATTGCATAATGTTTTCCCACCTGACGAATTTCGCTGCGAGCTCTTTTGTAATTAATCCCCGCCTCGCTGCTGATCGAACCTTTGATTAATTCCTCGGCCAGTTTGTAATCACTTTCAAATGTAAAAGTCAAAGAAAGTTCATCCCACAGGTAGGGAAAAGCGTGTGTGAAGTTATACAGGGAGTCCTGAAAAAGTTTGTTATTGGGAACAAAGACAATTCGTCCCGTACTCTGGCTGGCGTCGACCCAGTT
>JBKGYI010000127.1:0-4957 GCA_046546195.1 bacterium
CTTATCTTTATTATGTTAACTGACCGGCTTATTTAGCCGAGCAGATTCATTGCTGAAGAACTGTGCAGGTTATTAGCCTGCCCGAGAACCGCGGTTCCCGACTGTGTCAATACCCGCTGTGTAGCCAGCTCTGTCGATTCAGCGGCCAGATCAGCGTCTCTTATCTGGCTTTCGGAAGCAAGCTGATTTTCACGCTGAATCTGGAGAAAATCTATTGTACCCTCGATCCGGTTCTGGACGGAACCCATCCCGGCCCGCTCGGTTGAAACCTGGTTAATCGCACCACTGAGCATTTCCAGGGCCTGATTGGCACCCTCGCGGGTAGTTACATCTATATCCGCGACATCAAGCGTTTCCGTGTCCATGGCCTCAACTTCCAGAGTCACAGTCTCATCACGACTGGCTCCAGCATGGAGAACAGCCCCCCCGCTCTCACTGCTGATATCACCACTGAGCAACTGTTTGTCATTAAACTGGACAGTGTCAGTGAGCCGGTTTATCTCCTCGCTTAACTGGCTGACCTCAGCCTGAATGGCCTCTCTCTCCTGGGGCCCCATTGTGTCGTTAGCAGACTGCAGCGATAATTCACGCATCCGCTGCAGATTACTTTGGACCTGCGCAGCTCCTCCCTCGGCGGTCTGAATCATTGAAACCCCGTCCTGCAAGTTTCGTATCGCCTGGCTTGAACCTCTTTCTCGCGAGCGCATCCCCTCAGAAATCGCCATCCCGGCCGCGTCATCCGCAGCCTGATTTATACGAAGGGCCGAGGCCATACTCTTAAGCCGCTTGTTCATTTCACGATCTGTTCGACTTATGTGACGGCGCGCCGTACTGGCGCTGAGGTTGGTATTAATTGAAATCGACATTACAATCGCCTCCCTGAATGCTGATAGGACTTCCCTGACGTCCCTGTCTACCTATTACATTTATACAACATCTGGCTGGGAAATTCAAGTAAAAACTCGCCAAACCGGGAAAATAGTCCGTTTTTTCGGTCTTTAGCGATTTTCGTCGATTCTGAGGCTGGATTTTTCCTCGTCGCGCATTCCGCCCTGCAGGTAGTGTCTCATAATCTTTTTTGACTGATCCAGTGCCTCTATCTTCTTCTTGAATTCGTCCCTGATATCGACCAGTATTTCCTTATTTTCTTCTCTAAGTTTATAAAAATCCTGCAAATTTCGGTACGCTTCTGAATCTTGCTCGGCTAACATCTGTTTGTTTATTTCGGGGGTCTTTCCTATTTGCTCAATTATTCTTGACTGCTTTTTAAAAATATCTTCCAGCGTTTCCAGGGAGGGAGGCTCTTTTTGACGCAGCAGTGAATAAACCCGCTGCTCCAGTGTCAACAAATCGCAATAAGCTTCTGTTATTTCAGCCCTGGAAGGAGATGGATCCATAGTTGTCTTCATTTTTTGAAGCGCTCTCATTTTTTTTCTTCCCCGCTTCAGGTCTGGGGCTGAATTTTTTCCCTTTATCCGGATTCTGTGAAAGAGGCGACGGCCCCGGTTTTGTTCCTGAAAGTTTATTTTTTCTTGCTTCCGCTTTCGCTTTTTCCACCGTCATTCCCTGCTCGTTAATTATCTCGTTCCACGCCGACTCAAGCTGTCGCATAACCGGCAGCGCATCATCGATTCTCTGAGGGCTTTTTTCCACGTTAGCCTGAACAAGATTATAGAGAATATAATCATAGAGGCTATAAAGATTGCTGGCGATTTCACCGCCAACTTCCATGTCCAGCGAAGCCATCAGTTCTGTTATAATATCCTGCGCTTTAAGTAATTTTTGATGGCCGAGCTGGTAGTCTTTATCAACCAGACCCTGGCGGGCCTGCTTCATAAATTTTATTGCTCCCTCGTAAAGCATCAACAATATCTGCTCACGTGAAGCGGTTTCTATACGTGTGGACTTATATGCTGTCAATGGATCGGAAGCCATCGTATTCAGCCTCCCTGAATATATTTTTTAGCACGGATAACAGGATACAATAATGCTCTATCTATATATATCGACCGAACACTAATAGAGCTTAAACTTTTTTTTGAATAAAATCAAAGACTCTGTATATCGATAGCAGCGGTAAAAATCGATGGTTGATGAAACAGCCTCTCTCATTCTATATTTTCCAGGTAACGCAAAGAACGTTCCATTATTTTTCTGAAAACAGGGGCTGCCACTTCCCCGCCGTAACGGCCGCGCTGCGGTTCGTCTATTACTACTGTTGCTACCAGCCGCGGGTTTTCGACAGGACCAAAACCAATAAACGAAGCCAGAACTCGATTTTCATAATATCCCCCTAACTCGGGGTTGGCTTTCTGAGCTGTACCTGTTTTACCCGCCAGCCTGTAGCTGTCCGAACCAGCCCGCTGGCCTGTCCCGCGGCGAACAACCTCCGCCATGTATCCCCGCAACTGCCCGGCCACTTCCGGGGGGAAAACCTGGCGGACTTCAAATTTTTCCGGTTCCTCTACAATTTTGTCTCCATAACGCAACTGTTTGACCAACCTGGGCCGCAGCAGTTGACCGTCATTAACAACAGCAGAAAGAGCAGCGGTCAACTGCAGGGCGGTAACCGAAATCCCCTGGCCGATAGCCATACTGGGCTGGGTCAGGCGGGACCAAAGGTGCGGGCGGCGCAGCGAACCACGCGCTTCTCCGGGCAGTCGAATCCCGGTTCTGTTTCCAAATCCAAAATCCCTTAAATAATTATATAGCGTCTCCGGTTCAAGCTGCAAAACAGCTTTCACCGTGCCTACATTACAACTTCTGATTAAAATCTCCGGAATTGTTATCGATCCGTGCGCGGCATAACATTTCAAAACATGTTCCGTTCCCTCAACCGGGTACAACGAATCACAGCCAAATCTGTCTTCGGGACCGTAACTCCCTTCGGCCAGGCCGGCCCCTATCGTCATCACCTTAAGGGTCGAACCCGGCTCAAACGAACTCCCGATCGCCCGGTTTCTGATGTTAAAATCAGGGTACTCGGAAAAATCGTTGGGATCAAATGTCGGCCAGTTAGCCATTGCAACAATTTTTCCCGTCTGCGGCTCCATGACCACAATCATTGCATTGGCCGGTCTTTCAACGGCGGCCAAACGGTTCAACTCCTCTTCAACAATATGCTGGATAGTCCCATTGATTGTCAAACGAATCTCCGGCGGTTCGTCTCCTACATAGTCAGAAAATTTTCCGTCGCCGCGGCGGTTGAGCAAAAAATCATCATACTCTCTCTCCAATCCCTCCAGACCACGATTATCAAGCCCGACAATCCCCATAATCTGGGCAGCCAGGGTTCCATGGGGGTAAACCCTCTCGTATTCAGACCGGAAACCAATCCCCTCCAGGTCAAGCTCTTTTATCCGCCTTTCCTGTAAAGAATCAAGTTTTCTTTCCAACCAGATAAAATGTCGTTTATAGGATAAACGCCGATAGATATCGGCCGGGCTCCGCTTTATATGCGGCGCAAGAGCGCGCGCCACCTGCCAGGGGTTGGTAATCTGACGCGGATTGGCATAAAGTGATTTTTTTTGGACACTGGTTGCCAGCAGATTACCAGACCTATCGGTTATTTTCCCCCGGGGAATATCCTGGCGCTGAATCTTCTCTCCTTCCGAAACAGGGTCAGAAAAGTAGGGCTGAATCACCATTACAAAAAAGAATTTCAGACCAAGTATCGCAAACCCAACCATAAGCAAGAGAAGCAGGACCACCGAGCGGTTGGCAATTTTTTCACGTAAAGAATGCATTGTCAGGAAATAATCCGACCCATCCGGGTAATCGGCCAGTAAATAAAAAACGCTTTACCCTCCAGCCGCGAGTCCGGAACAAAACCCCAGACACGCGAATCCTCACTGTGATCCCGATTATCGCCAAGAACAAAATATAGTTTTTCTTCTATCGTTAATTCCTGAACAGGTTGACCTTTCCTGTAAACCTGTCCGTTCCGAAGGTAAACACGTTCATCTGTTTTCTGACGTAAATAATTGATGATACAGTTCAACTCGTCCTCATTGAGCTCGCTTAAATTAATCGTCTGACCGGGTTCGGGAATTGAAACCGGCCCAAAATCTGACCGCACGGTAGAATTGGACTCGGCACCCGAATTAAAAACTTCTTTCACATTATGGTTATCTTCTTCACGTATAATCCGGCTGATCCGACTTCGCCCCTGCAGCGGTTCGATACTTCGGCCCCCCCCGCCAATCTGTGTTTCATCAATGTTAATCCCGTCCGCCCTGTACCTTAATCCCAGCAGATCATCCTCCTGCGTGATAGCTTTCGGCGAACCAAAAAAGAACAGTTCAACCTCTTTTGAAACTTCGCGCCGGTCAATAGCTTCTCCGTTTAAATACACCTGATTATCTTTAATCGCAATCGTGTCCCCCGATTTCGCAGCTAACCTTTTTATATAATCTTTGGAGGGATCACGCGGATATTCAAAAACAATAATATCCCAGCGCGCAGGGTTAACAACCCGGTAGATAAATTTGTTAACAAAAATATGATCGTTAACCAGCAGTGTGTTTTCCATCGAGCGGGAAGGGATGTAAAACGCCTGGACGACAAAAGGACGGACAAAACCAAAAACAATAATCCCGGCCAGCAACCCCACCCGGAGAAATTCCCGCACCCCTTCCCGGGCCATCCCTAACAACAAAACAAGAGAAAACAGCACCCACTGCAGGGGTATCTCATCCTGTATGATAACAATAATCGCCAGCACTATATAAAATATAATTATTTCAACAATCTCACGCTGAACCGATTTTTCTTCCACCGGCACCATAAACCAGTTATACAAATTCCTCAACATAGACAATCACTCGCAAAAAATATTATTTAAAATTCTTTTTCTAACGGTGCCAGCCATTCGGTAAGCGGTCTAACTGGCTGGCGGGACAAAGCGCGATTTAAATTACGGCGCAGATGCTCAACGTCCTCTTCCTCGCGCTCCATT
>JBKGYI010000128.1:0-4936 GCA_046546195.1 bacterium
CTGTCATTCCCGCGAAAGCGGGAATCCAGCGGCGTTGACGTTACGGTTTTGAATTTATAGAGTCAAAACCAAAGTCACTGGATTGTCCGGTCAAGCCGGGCAATGACAAACCACTGGAAGGTTCTTTTTCTATTAACAGAGCTGTTCCATTTTAGGGATAATTATGATAAATTTTAGATAAACAAATAAGGCTAATTCAGTTTTGGATTATTTTCGGGAGAGATTTTATTATGAAATTCGCCAGAGTTGTTGGAAATGTTGTTGCCACCCGCAAAGAAGAGAAGGTTCGCGGTCGAAAATTCATGGTTATTCAGCCTGTTAACCTTGATATGGAGCCGTCTGCTGATGTGCTGGTTGCTGTCGATGCTGTAGGAGCCGGTGTTGGTGAACTGGTACTTTTTGCTACCGGAAGCACCGCCCGCCAGACCCATCTGACTGAAAATCGTCCTACAGATTGTGTTATCATGGCTATCGTTGATCTTGTCGATATTGACGGTGACAGTGTTTATAATAAATCCGATGAAGAAAAACTTATTGCTAAAAAAGCCAGACAGGAGAGTAAAGGATGAATCCCGGCCGTGTGATTGGACGTGTTGTGTGCACTGCGAAATATCCTACGTTTGAAGGGGAGAGGTTTTTACTTGTCCAGCCTACCGACTGGCAGCAGAATGATGTTGGTGAACCCATAGTTGCTACCGATTCGGTTGGTTCTGGTGCCGGTGAGTTTATCTTTTATGTGGAATCAAGGGAGGCCGCAGTGGCTCTTGGTGAAAAAACTCCCCCCAGTGATGCAACTATTTGTGGAATTATCGATGGCGTGGATATGGATGAAACGCTGTGATAGTTGGTAAAGTAGTTGGTCGAACCTGGGCGACAGCCCGTCACCCGAGTCTTCATCCGTTGCGGATGTTGCTGGTTAAACATTATGATCCCACCACAAAAAAAACATCAGGTATACCGTATATGGCTCTCGATAAGAATATAAACGCCGGTGTTGGTGATATGGTGCTTATGGTTGATGACGGTGGGCCGTCGCGGATGATTCTTGAGGATGACGCAGCTCCGGTTCGGGGAATAATAATCGGTATCGTTGATGATGTGTTTATCGACGAATCTTTCCAGCGCTTTGAAACCGCCGAACCCGGTTCAAACAGTTAAGTTCGCCGGATATACAGAGGCAGGTAAAAAAGTGAATCGCCTTGATCAGCTTTTAAAAAGAATGGCACAACGCCCCGTTCGCAGTGATCTTTCTCCGATAAAAAAACAGGTTAAAAAAGATTTTGCTTTTCCAGAGTCTACCAGAATTATCCAGGTGGTGGGAAGCAACGGGAAAGGGTCGGTTGTCCATTATCTTTCCTCGCTGCTGACCCGGGCGGATAAATCTGTGCTTGCCTATTTTTCACCGCATCTGTATCATCCGGCGGAGCGAATTAATATTAATGGACAACCACTATCGCCTGAATATTTTGAGAAACTGCTTACCGACCTGCCGGAGCAGATCTTTGAAAATTTTACGCCGTTTGAAATTTTATTTTACCTTTCACTGCAGGTTGCTTCTGAAATAGAACCGGATTATATTATCCTTGAGGCCGGCCTGGGCGGGCGCTGGGATGCTACCAGTTCTATCAGTGCTGACTGGACCGTTTTAACTTCCATAGAACTGGAGCATACCGAATTTCTCGGGGAAAGCGAGGAGGAGATATTAATTGAAAAGACAGCCCAGATTCCTGAATTTGGCAATCTGGTCGCTCCTGAACTGAGTGGTGCTCTTTCGGGAAAACTTCTGGAAATAGCGGCTGAAAAAAAACTTCATTTGCATACTGTTGTTCTGGCTGATTCGATTGTTAAAATGAATAAAAATATTGCTGCCGCTGTTTTCGCTGAGCTGGTTCCCGAAGTTAAAGCTGTTGAGGTTGAATACTGGCTTGGCGAACTGGCTCCGCCCCCGGGGCGGCGGGAAAAAATCAAATACCGGGATAGATTATTTTTACTTGATGTAGCTCATACCCCTGCGGCGCTGCTTGGTCTGCTCGAAGAATGTTTTCGTGGCCTGCCAGATACTTATTTTGTTTTTGCCTGTCTCCGGGGAAAAAAATATAAACAAATGGTTGAATTGCTGGCTGATGCGCTGGATCCTGAAAAAATAATATTTACAGAGACCGCTTCACCGCGTTCTTTGCCGGTGGAAGAACTAAAAAAAGTTCTGCCGGGAGCAGTGGCAGCCGGTGAACCCCGGCGAGCTGCCGGAGAAGTGATGAAACGCTCCCGACCGGGAGATACAATAGTTATTGCCGGTTCATTTACCCTTGTTGGCTGGTTTAAGGAATGGTTGCATTGAAAAAAGCTTTGCTTCTGCTGGTTATTTTTTCTCTATTGATTTTTAGTGGTTTTTTTAATGGTGGTTATGGTGCCGGTGAGGCCGAAGATCTGTTTCAGCTTGGCTACCGGGATTTCAAAGCCGGCAATTATGACCGCGCCCGCCGCCATTTTCAGAAGCTGGTTAATAATTTTTTTGACAGTCCCCGTCGCCGCGACGCTTTTTATTTTTTAGATAAGATAAAGCTTTATTCCCGGCAGAACGACGCCCCCAGAATCAGGGTTTTGCTCGCCGCCAAAATAAGTTTGCGGGAGCGCAGTAATGTTCGAACGCTTGTAAAAACAAGGACCAAATCTTTTCAAATGGGCAGCGGCAGTGAATGGCGCGCTTCGGTTAGCGATGGCCAGGTGCTGTTCAGGGGTTCACAGGAGTTCAGGGCGGACAGGATTGTTCTGGAGTCCCTGGGAGACCGCTATTTGAAATTTAATGGGAAAAAGTATCGCGGTTCTCTGGAGCTAAAGGTTTACGAGGGAGAAATTTATGTGATTAACAGGTTGCCGATGCATTATTATCTTTACGGAGTGATAGAAAAAGAGATTGCGCCCGGCTGGCCGATACAGACTGTCAAAGCGCAGGCGGTGGCTGCCCGCTCGTTTGCCATCTACCGGATTAAGCGTAACATTGAAGAACCTTATGACCTGGGCACCACCTGGCTGGCCCAGCTTTATGCCGGTGTAGAAGCGGAAACACCGCAGGTTATTGAAGCTGTTGATGAAACCAGAGGTGAGGTCCTGACTTACCAGGGTGTGGTGGTTCCCGGATTTTTTCACGCCAACTCGGGTGGTTATATCGAAAAGGGGGAGGATGTCTGGGAGGGTACCCCGACACCGTATATAATACCCGGTGAGGATACCTGGAGCATTGGAGTTCAGCACGATAGATGGTCCGAGCGAATCAGTGTTTCAGAAATTAACAGCTCCCTGCATGAAAACGGCCATCCTGCTATTGGCCCTTTCGACTCGCTTCGCGTGGAAAGGCGTTTGGAATCAGGACGGGCGGCTGCGTTAAGTTATATCACCGAGGCGGGGAGCCGATATACTATTCGCGCCGACCGCTTCAGAATGGCTGTTGGCCCGGAAAAAATAAGAAGTGCCTGGTTTGTTAACATAGAACCCCGAGGGCGCGATATTCTGTTTGAGGGCCGGGGCTGGGGACACGGGATAGGGATGAGCCAGTGGGGGGCCTGGAATATGGGAGAACAGGGGTTTGATTACCAGGATATTATTAAATTTTATTTTCGAGGGGCTAAACTAACGGCCAACTATGGTCCCGGTGTGGTAACCTCCGCCCCCTGAAACAGGGAAAAGATTTTAAATTTAGCTTGAATGGTGATTTTAATTGAGTGAAGAAAAGATAGTAAATGAAGTTATTGTTCCGATAATTGGCCGGCCCAATGTGGGTAAGTCAACTCTTTTTAACGCTTTGATTGGGAAAAAAAGAGCGGTTACCGGTTCCCGACCGGGAGTTACGCGGGATCGGGTTGTCAGCACGTTGAACCTGGGGGGGAAAAGTTTAACCCTTGTCGATACGGCCGGGTTTCAGCAGCAGGATAATCCTTCCGCTGAATATATTGTTAACCAGGTTGAAAGTATGATTCGGGAGGGACAGCTTCTGTTGTTTGTAGTTGACGGAGCCACAGGTCTGACCCCTCTTGATTATGAAATAGCAGAAAAACTGCGTCCCTGCAGCGAGCGGGTGCTTGTTGTGGTTAACAAAGCCGATCCCGGCAACGAACTGCAGGAGACCCTGAATGATTTTTATGAGCTCGGGTTTCCGCACATGGTGGCCGTGAGTGCTCGGCACCGTCGTAATCTTGATGAACTGCGTGCTCAACTTGCTGAAAATATTCCCCGGCAGCAGATTGTTTTGCCCGAAGACGGGATTCGTCTTGCTTTGCTGGGGCGCCCCAATGTTGGTAAATCAACCCTGTTTAACAGTATTATTGGTTATGAAAGGGTGATGGTAAGCGAAGAGGCGGGGACTACGCGAGATGTGATAGATATTTCTTTTGAAGTCGATGAACAGCGCTTCCATCTCGTGGATACGGTTGGTCTGCGCCGTAAATCAAAAGTGAGTGAGGAAGTGGAAGAAGCAGGTGTTTACCAGACCCTGCGTGCTCTTAATTTTTGTGATGTCGCCTGTTTAATTCTTGACTGGAACCAGCGGGTGACCAAACAGGATCAGCGGCTGGCAGGTCTTATAGCCGATCGTTACCGGGGGTGTATGATTCTTGTTAATAAGGCCGATTATCCCGATGAGAGAGGCGAGAGGAGCTGGCGCCGGCATCTGGACGAAAGGTTCAGCTTTTTAAAATATGCGCCGCTACTTTTTACCAGCGGCCTTGAAGGACGGGGGCTGGCTGATATTTTTTCCCGGGCGTCCACTATTTATGAGGAGATGAATCGCCGAATCCCCGAAGAAAAATTATTCAATGCTTTTCTGGATATAAAAGGACAGATATCGTGGTCAACAGGCCAGGCTCGTTCTGTTATACTAAGGCAGATCAGACAGATTGATGTTAATCCAATTACATTTGAAATCGAGGCAACTCGCCCGCAG
>JBKGYI010000129.1:0-4906 GCA_046546195.1 bacterium
GCCGGTAACCAGTATAGAATTTTTAGCCAATTTGATCACCCCGGTTAAGAATCTGCCGAGGAAACTCGCCACTCAACGCTTTTGATATCTGGGTATGAAGGTCTTCCCCACTCCAGAAACCACAGCCGATAACAATATCAAGGTAAACAAGGGCCACATATCCTCGGCTTTGTGGTTTTTGTTTGCTCACCACTGTTTGCCGGTTCAACAACGCTTTCAGGTCGGCCATGTCCAGCTCGACATAATTTTTATTTATTCTCCCACCCAGCCACTGTAAAAAACGATTGCCCGGTTTAAAACTTTTCGTGGTTAGCCGGGCGATCCGAAACCCCCGCCCATCACTCGACCAGTCCGGGGCCAACTGCAGTCCCCGGGTTTCCAAATATACCGATCGTCCCTTCAGCTTTATAAAATACGGTCCCCAGAACCTTTTGTCCACTCCAAAACGCCGGGCACAAAAAGCAATAAAATCTTCTTCCGAATCATTCATCAGAACTATCCCCCCTGCAATCATCTTCTAAATCCGGCGGAGCTTGCCTGCGTTTTTTCAGAAGAGCAAAAACCATCCCCCCGCCGTCGTAATGGTGAGGGTAACAACGCCACATCTTTTTCAGACCGGGTGCAAAATCTTCACCCTGCCAGCTACAAACACCGGAATCATGGGGAATATTTCTCTCTATAGCGGCTATCTCCAGTTCACTTTCCGCAAGAACACGATTAACCACAGCCTCATTTTCCAGGGGGGAATAAGTACAGGTCGAATAAACAATCCGCCCCCCCGCAGCCAGCAACCGGGCAGCTTTTTTTAGAAGCATATACTGTGTTCTTATCAGTTGTTCCCGCTGCTCTTTTTTCACCCCGGGCCAATCACCGTCAACCCAACGATTACTACCCTCCCCACTGCAGGGAGCATCAACAAGTATCGCAGCAAACTTTTCATTTTCAGGAACCGACTGGCCCTGGTAGGAAGTAATCATCAGATTGGCCGCTCCCAGGCGCTGCAGATTACTCTGCAGGATCTGCCGGCGCGGCGGCGACGGATCGTTGGCGACCACGCAGCCATCCACACCAACAAGTTCGGCCATATAAAATGACTTACCACCCGGAGCTGCACATAGATCAAGAACGCGCTCACCGGGGCGCAAACCCAGCGCTTCAACCGGAAGTAAGGTGACAGGATCCTGGATATAATAATAACCGGCCCAGTGTAAAACCGTTGCCGAGGCCGGACAATTTTTTTCGCGCCAGAAATATAGATCGGGAAAGTAAGGCGATTGTTCAACACGGTAACCACATTTTTTCATTGTTTTCAAAAAGTTGGGAGGATCTATTTTTAAGCCGTTTAAACGCAGTGCTTCAGGCCCCGGGGAAAACACATATTTCTGAAATTTATCAAAATCAGAAATAATATTTTCGTATTTTTTAAACAAACCGTTTTCAGCCCAGAAATTCCGGAAGCTGATTGAGATGAGTAATAGTCCTCTCTTCAGAAAACTCGGACCGGTTTCCATGCCCGTACAGGCAACCAATAAATTTTGTACCGCAGCTTTTAGCCGCCTCCAGGTCTGAACTCCGGTCTCCGACCATCAACACCCGCCCGGCCGGCAGATCAAAATAATTCAACGCTTTCTCAATAAGCGCCGCTTTTTGTTCCGCCTCAACATCTTCTATGCAGAGCATTATTTCAAAAAATCGCTCGAGGTCGTAGGTCTCAGCCACCGCTTCCAGGTAAACACGCTGAGCGTTTGTAATTATCGCTAACCGGTAGGACTCTTTTAATTTTTCCAGCAGCTTAAACACTCCCTCAATTACTTCGCCTCGCTCTTTTTTTATCTCCGCGGTTAATCGTTTTACTATCATCCGACCCAGCCCCCCGAGATCCGCCAGCTTTACCCCCGGAAATAGATTGGAATAGATATCCGAAACGGGATTTCCCACCTGGGCAAGAACATCCGCTTCCCGGGGAACTGGAAGTGACAGGTTTTTAAATTTATTATACTCTTCAACACCCAGTCGATAGGCTTCATGTAAAATTGGTGTGGAAAGAAACAGGGTTCCATCCAGATCAAAAAATATTGCATCAACATCCATTTTACCTGGCATTGGTTTCAACATCTTTCACTGATTCTTTGAGGTCTTTTGCCGGCTTGAAAGTCGGGACAGAACGCGGCGGCACTTCAACTTCACGCCCGGTACCGGGTATTCGCCCTTTGGTCTGTTTGCGCTGACGAGCTTCAAAAACTCCAAACCCCCTGATTTCAAGCCGCCGATCGCGATCAACAATCTCCATAATGTTTTTTAAAAAATATTCAACAATCTCCCGGGTCTGGCTTCTTTTCATATCCCATTTTTTGGCAAGATTATCCACCAATTCTGAATAAAGCACGGCTACTTGATCTTAAGATCCAGGGCACGGTTGGCAAGCGCGTCGGCCTCGCTGTTTTGTTCGCGGGGAATCGCTTTAAAATCAACTTCGCCCAGGTCCTGCAGACGTCGGATCGCTTTTTGATAATAGGGGCGCAGGTTCGCGCTTTTGACCGCGTATTCCCCCTGCAACTGGCGGATGATTAACTGGCTGTCCATACAGACGGTAAGTTTTTCACAATTATCAGGAACAAGATCAAGCCCCAGCAACAAAGCCAGGTATTCGGCAGCGTTATTGGTTAACGAAGAAGAAAAATACTGGCAATTTTCGGATATTTTTTCACCGGCATCATCATATAAAACAGCACCGCCGGAGGCTGGACCGGGATTATTACGGGAAGCTCCATCCGTATAAAGGACATAGTTTCCACTCTTGGAAGAATCTACCACTGATTTAAAATCTTCACTTCCCAGCTCTTGCAACAACTGGTCCACACGACGAGGATCAATACCCAGATTGTCAGCTATCAGTTCGACCATAAACGGAGTGCGCAGTAATTCTACCAGCTCCCCGGGGTTATCAGGTTCAATCCTGTTCATCTTCGCCGGCCCAGTAAAGAATCCGTGTACAGCTCTCACATGTATACACCCTGTTCAGCTCACGCACTTCATTAATCCTCTGGGCGGGCACCCGGCTGAAACAACCGCCACAGGCGTGATCGACAATCGGAGCGACAGCTTTTTTTCTCTTCTTACGAATTCGATTATATTTACGAAGCAAGTTACTGTCAGCTTCCTTAACCTGTTGCCGGGCCGACCGCTGTTTCTCTTTTAACTTTTCCAGTTTTTTATTGTTCTTTTCAAGCTGTTTTTGCCGATCGGCTTTAAACTTTTCCACCTCACCCTGAGCTTCCTGAACCCGAACTGTCTGCTCACGGATTTCCTGCTGGACCCGGTCAATTTCCTCGTCAAGGACAAGATACTCTTCGGAAGCAGTTCCCACTTTTTGTTGCAAACCAATTATTTCCTGGTTAATTGAGTCAAACTCTTCCTGGGACTTCACATTAAACTTCTTGGCCTTTTTGTCCTCGATTTTACTTTCGTATTCTTTAACGTCACCCTCACGTTTATCTCTTTTTTTTATCAGCTCAAGACGCTGCTGCTTTAATTGTTCCAGTTCTTCCTCCTCGGAACTCAACCTTTTTTCTTCGTCACCAATCTGATTTGGTATTTTTTCATTTAATTCCTCAAGGCGGTCAATCTCCGCGTCTATTTTCTGCAGTTCCACCAGAGCCTTTAACTGTTTTGAAACACTCACTTTTTTTCCTCCCGGGTTAAATATCTGTCTTCTACTCGATGTCTGTATGGATTACGTCTTACAAAAAAATCAACAGGTCCGTCATACTGTATATCTTCCAGCAATATTTTGTGCATAAAATCCAGGAAAACAGTTTCCATCTCATAATGATCAACAATTATAAGTTCCAGCCCCTTCAGGCGCGCTTCTTCAACCTGGTGGTGTTTTACATCACCGGTTATGTACAGATCAATTTCCCGGGGATTTATTTCCGTTATTAAATCTCCCCCGCTACCGGTACACAGGGCTATATTCTTAAATTCTCGCTCCAGACAAGCTGTCGACCGCAGATAACTTATCCGGGGGTAGGCCAGCAATTTTTTTTCTAACGTGGCACATGATTGAGCGGTCGCCAGCTCACCAACCCGGCCCAGTCCAATCGCCGGTGATTCCTCTGAAGGCAACAGTGGCCGGCAGTTTCCAAGACCAAGATACCCGGCAAAAAGATCATTCAGACCCCCGGCACAGGAATCGGCGTTGGTATGCATCGCATAAACACCACAGTTTTCACGCACAGCCTGCATTGCCATGTTCTGCAGAGGAATATCTTCTCGCAGACGATCCAGGGGGTCAAAAAAAAGCGGATGATGAGCAATCACAAGATTATGACCATTTTCAAAAGCATAACGGAAGGCTTCCGGGGAAGGGTCAACACAGATCAAAATTCCCTGCAGGTCTTCGGAAAGTGGAGCAATCATCCAACCTACCGAATCCCAATCCTCGGCGTAGCAGGATGGAACACGAGTCTCAAGTTCACGACCTATTTCTGCGAGTAGCACTCTATTGGAACCTCCTGTTCATACTCATAGCTAATACATAACATAATAACCGGATTCACTCTAAGGGGCAATGATGATATCACAGATTAAGCGATAAAAACAGAAACTGTTCCCCCCTGTAACGGCGAAAACAAAGGCAGCCGTAACTGCTAAGATGAGCGGAAGACTTCGGTGAGCGGAGGAGCGGAGGAGCGGATGAGGGGAACTTCGGTGCGCGGGGAGCGTGGCGCGGGGGGCTTGGAGTAAAAGCAAATTCAAAGTCGACTGTAACTTCAACTGCTGGAACCACGGATTAAGGCAACAGCATTTAATTATTGTTAAAATCAAAACCATAAGCCTCCAGATTGTCCAGTCTCACTGCTCCTGCACATCCCTGTGCCCGCAGTATTAGCACATCCTTGTGCGT
>JBKGYI010000130.1:0-4902 GCA_046546195.1 bacterium
GGCTGTCCGGCGGACGAATCTATTCACAACGCTTTTGTTGTGAATAATTCGGGTTGGAATTGAAAGGGAAAAATTATGAAATACAGCAGGGAGTGCAAAACGATATTTAAAGTTAGAAGCCGGACTGTTTTTGTGGTAATAGTTATTATTGTTTCTCTGCTTGTTTTTCATAAGATTTATGCGCCTTATACCATTCAAAATTTCAATGCGGTTAATCATAGAAATATTGATGAGACCCGAAATAGTGTAAGTTCAGATTCTTATTCGTTTGCTGTAGTGGGGAATGTTAAAAATTCTATTGCTGTTTTTGATAAGCGTATTTTACCTGAAATTAACAGGAGAGAAGCGATAGATTTTATAGTTTCGGCCGGAAACAATGTGGTTGCCAGCGGCGAGGGAAAATACCGGGTTTTGAATAGAACTTTAGAGCGTATGGAAATCCCCTTTATTACCTGTGTTGGTCAAAACGAGGTCGAAAATGACGGCTATAGAAATTTTTATAAGTTTTTTGGCCCTTTTTATTTTTCATTTGCAGCAGAAGATTCCTATTTCATATTTTTAGATACGACAGGCCACAGTAGTTTCGATTGGCAGAGTGAGTGGCTTGAAAAACAACTGGATTTGGCAACAGAAGCTCGTCACAAATTTGTTTTTATGAACCGTCCTCCGCTGAAAGTAGAGTTGGATCTTTTGCTGGAGGATGAACCACTTTATGTTAGGAATAAAAAAAGACGCCAGTATTACCAACAATTATTTGCGAAACATGATGTAACAGCAGTTTTTTCGGCGAATCTTCCTATTTATTATAATCAAAAAATCAAGGGTGTTGAATACTTTGTGATCGGTGGTTCGGGGGGCCGTATTCCGCTTGAAAATACCCGGAATTTTTACCACTACCTGGAGGTTGATGTTAATTTCGACCGCGTGAACTATAAGCTCAGGGCTATTGAAGGTGAAATTGGGTCTCTGGTTAATTTTTTCTTTAGCATCTGGGTGATTACTCAGTCATTTATATATACAAATTATATAACCCTGTTACTGGTTTTGCTTATTATAATACTTACCGCTTATATATTTTTCAGAGAATTAAGCCGTGAGATAGATTATTATCAGGACATGCAAAAGACCGATGATTTGAAATCTGTAAAACAATTAACGATAGTTATGTTTACAAATACCTATTTCCCGGTTATCGGTGGGGTTGCAATTTCTATTTCCAGGTTAGCTCGGGGACTCAGAAAATTAGGACACAAAGTTTATATCTTTGCTCCCGATTATCCGGGCAAAAATTTTTCTGAAGAAGAGGGGGTGATTAGATGTGAGTGGCTGTATTATTATTCCCGCGAAGATTTTCCGATGCCGATAACCAATGTGTTTAATAAACAGATAGATAAGAAGTTTGAAAAGCTGGATCCTGATATTGTTCATGTGCATCATCCTTTTTTAATGGGTAAAAAAGGTTTAAAGCTGGCAGCCCGGAATGAATTGCCGGTATTGTATACATATCACACCCGGCTGGCAAAATATGCCCATTATATTCCCGGAGTCTGGCTGATTAGAAAATTTTTTATTAATAGAATTTCACACTGGTTAATTCGCCATTTTAGTAATCACTGCCAGGTGGTATTTGCGCCGACCCGGACTACCAGACAGTATTTGCGTAATATCGGTGTACGTACTCCGGTGGAGATTTTGCCTACCGGGGTTGATTTTGGAGATTATAATTATCCTGAGGGGGAGATAAAGCGGTTACGAGAAAAATATGTTTCCGGGGATGAACTGCTGCTGATTTCCGCATCGCGACTTTCGAAAGAAAAAAATCTTTATTTCTTGCTCCGGGGGCTGAAGCGGGTAAAAGAAAAAACGGATGTGCCATTTAAATGTTTGCTTGCCGGTGATGGGCCGGAGAAAGAAAAAATAGCAGAGTTTATCGAAAAACATGCTCTGGAAGATGTGATTGAACTTGTCGGTACGATTGATTACAAAAAAATTGGCCGCTATTATCTCGCTGCTGATTTATTTGTTTTTGCTTCCACCACTGAAACCCAGGGGATGGTATTGCTGGAAGCTATGGCCGGTCATACGCCGGTGGTTGCTGTTAGCTCAAGCGGGGTGAATGATGTTATTGAAAATGGATATAACGGGTTTAGAACCGCAGAAAAAGTTGACCCCTGGGCGGCGGAAGTTGCCAGATTAATTCAGAACCCGGAACTTTGCCGGGAAATGGGTAATAATGCCTATCAACTGGCGACCGAACACTCAATTGAAAAGATGGCGAAAAAAGCTGAAAAAATTTATGGCCGACTGGTTAATGAATTTTCCTGAATAATTAGCGTTTGTTTCAGGATTTTACCTTACTCTCCAGAAAGCCCCGGCAGATCTGGAGCATTTGATGACCTTTTGCTTTGATTGTGTTATCCTAAAAACAGTTATTTAATAATAAAAACAAGAGTTTGCTTCATAAAAAACCTGTCGTCATTACTGTGAAACCGGGGACTGGAATCTACTGTAACCGGATTTTTAATTTCGATTTCCGGTTTTTTTGTAGTAACCTCAAACAAAAGCTGGTGAGTAACTATGGGTTTGTTTAAAGTGGCAGGAATTGATGTGGGGGGGGATGATTTACTGTTTATCCTTGGTCCCTGCGTGATTGAAAACGAAGAAGTTATGTTATCTACTGCGCAACGGTTGGCTGAAATCAGGGAAAAAAGCGGTGCGAAGATTGTATTTAAAAGTTCTTTTGACAAGGCAAACCGCAGTTCACCCGATTCTTATCGGGGGCCCGGGGTTGAGGAGGGGCTGAAAATTCTCGAGGATATAGGGGAGCGGTTTGAGTTTCCTCTTCTGACCGATATCCATCTACCCCACCAGGCGAAGCCTGCGGCCGAAGTGGTTGATATCCTTCAGATACCTGCTTTCTTATGCCGGCAGACCGACATGGTGGAAGCTGCCGCTAAAACCGGTTGTGCGGTTAACATAAAAAAAGGGCAGTATATGTCCCCCTGGAATGTGGAGGGAATTTTAGATAAAGCGCGCAGTTGTGGTAACAAACGTCTTTTTGCTACAGAACGAGGCACTTTTTTCGGCTATAACAACTGGGTGGTTGATATGCGCAGCCTGGCGATCATGCGAACGTTTGATTGTGCTGTTGTTTATGATGCCACGCACAGTATTCAGCTTCCGGGAGGCCGGGGAGATTCCAGCGGCGGCGAACGTGAATTTATTCTTCCGCTGGCCCGTGCTGCCGTGGCTGCGGGAGTGGACGGCATATTTATGGAGGTTCACCCCGAACCGGAATGTGCTAAATGTGACGGTCCGAACATGCTGCCGCTGCAGTATGTTGAGGAAGCGATAAATCAGTTGCAGGAGCTCCATGCTGTAAGCGGTAAATATCGTTTTGATCCTTTATTTGGTGTGAATAAAAATGGTTAAGAATAATTCTGAAAATCAATTAATGTGTGACAAAGCGGCTCAGATTCTCGAAATAGAAGCCGAAGCCATTGAAAATTTAATTCCCCGTCTTGACATATCTTTTGTTCGCGCGGTTCAAATAATGAGCGCCTGCGAGGGCCGGGTGGTGGTGACCGGGATGGGAAAATCCGGCTCGGTTGGTCGTAAAATCTCAGCCACTCTGGCCAGTACCGGAACCCCGGCTTTTTTTATGCATCCGGCTGAAGGGGTTCACGGTGACCTGGGAATGGTTCGCAAAGAGGATGTTGTTCTGGCTATTTCTTACAGCGGCCAGACTGATGAGGTTAAATCGATTTTGCATCCGCTTCAGCGGATCGGTTCCAAAATAATTGCGATGACCGGAGATAAAAACAGTATCCTGGCCCGCAGCGCCGATGTGGTGCTTGATATTTCTGTGCACCGGGAAGCCGGTCCGCTGGCCCTGGCTCCCACGGCATCGACGACAGCCACTCTGGCTCTGGGTGACGCCCTGGCGATGGTGCTGCTTGATGAACAGGATTTTGAAGAAGAAGATTTTGCTCTTTTCCACCCGGGGGGAAGTCTGGGCCGCCAGCTTCTTTTAAAAGTTGATGATTTAATGCACAGTGGTGCGCGGATACCGCTGGTCGATATAGATACATCGCTGAAAGAAGCGGTTTATGAGATGACGAACAAGCGGCTGGGGATAACTGCTGTTGTTGATCGCAAAGGACATTTAATCGGTTGTTTGACCGACGGGGACCTGCGGCGCATACTGGAGTCAAAAGAATCTGATTTTTTCAGCCAGCCCCTGGGAGAAGTGATGACCGAAGATCCGATAACCATAGACCGGGATATGCGGGCGGTACATGCTCTTCAAATAATGGAAAAACATCAGATAACGGTTCTTTTCATAGTTGACGAGGAGCATAAACCGGTCGGTGTAATCCACATGCACGATATCCTGAGAGCGGGAATAAATTAATAGAGATAATTATTAAGTGACGAGGAGATGCGGTTGCCGGGTTTGAGTTTTATCTTGATATTTTGTTCATTAGCCCGTTCCTCCCATTCCACGGTTATCCCGTTTTTTTTTGACTTTTAACTACTATATAAGAGGTGAAAAGATATCAGGTTTAATATTGCGCAAGAAGAGTTAACCGCGAGGGCGAATAATTTAAAATTGTTATTGCTTGATGTTGATGGTGTACTGACCGATGGTCAGATTGTTTTGCGGGGCGACGATGACGATATCAAAGGGTTTGATGTAAAAGACGGGCTGGGGATAGTGCTGGCCCGCCGGGCTGGTTTTAAAACAGGAATTATTACCGGTCGCACTTCCCGGGCTGTTAAGCGCCGTAGCGAGGAGCTGGGCCTTGATGTGCTTTACCAGGGGCGAAGTGAGAAAACGGATGCTTTCGAAGAGATTTTATCCAACCTGAACCTGGAACCATCTGAAGTTGTTTATATGGG
>JBKGYI010000131.1:0-4901 GCA_046546195.1 bacterium
TTGCAAAATAGCCCGGCCTGTTGCTGGTTGCGTTGGGATTGGGGGAAGTGTTGATAATAAAATTAAACGGGGGACATTTCAGGGCTTCGTTTAGTTTGGCAACCACATCCTGGAGAATAGCGGCAAATTTTTTTCTTTTTTCCGGTTCGATAGCTGCGAAATCATGGCTATGTTCGCGCGGCAGGATCCACATTTCAAAAGGAAAACGTGCGGCAAAAGGGGACCAGACGACAAAATCGTTATCAGCATAAACGATTCGTTCGTTTCGTTGGATTTCCTCGTGCAGAATGTCGCAGAATATACAGCGTTTTTTACGCAGGTAATGTTCCCGCGCACCTTTGAGCTGTTCTTTGACCCGCTGGGGGGTTACGGAAAGAGCTATAATCTGACTGTGGGGGTGAGCGAGTGAGGCGCCTGCTTTTTCACCGTGATTTTTGAAGACGAGGATGTAGCGAAACAGGCGGTCTTTGCGCAGGTCAAGCATCCGGGACTGGTAGGCTTCAATAACCCGTTCCATCTGTTCCAGGCTGTATTCGGGAATTTGCAGGTTATGCTCCGGTGTTTCAATGACAACTTCATGGGCGCCGATTCCACTCATCCTGTCAAAACTGCCGATCCCCTCCCGGTTGAGTTTTCCTTCGATGGCCAGGGCCGGATATTTATTGGGAACCACCCGGACCTGCCATTCTGAATGCCTGGCCCCGTGAGGCCGGGCCGCATATATCTCGGGAGGTGTCATATCTTCGTTACCGGCTCCGAAAGGACAGTATTCGGGAGCATCGTTTTTCAACTTGTTTTCGCCGGAGAAATCCTGGGGACGCTGGCCCCGTTCTTCGGCGATAATTACCCAGTTGTCAGCAATCGGGTCTTTCCTAAATTCAGGCATTATTCTGACCTCCAGCCCAGTTCCAGGTTAAACTAATTTTATTGTTTGTAGTGGTAAAAACCAGGGCGGTTCCCTGGTAAATTTTTTCTGCCCCTTCTTCGGATCGGGAAATTGTCTCCACCGGATAACAGAAAAAATCAAGTTCTGATCCGGATTTAATATTAATTTTATAACCGGCCAGCTCGTCGATAAGTTCCAGTTCGCTTAGCCTGCCTGAATTATTTTTGTTTACCGCGTAACTTTTTTTACCAAACTCCAGCCGGCAAAACTCTTTTTCCGGTGTCCTAAACCCGATGTTAAAGACCATTCCCCAGCGTTTTTTAGCCGCCGAACAGACGGCTTTCCAGTTTAGCAAATATTCTCCGAACTCATAGCTGATCTGTTTGATAAAATCGTTGTAATCGAAACTGATATTATTTTTTCCACTGGAGATATTAATCGGATTTTTATCGCGGAGCAGATAATTAATCCCTTCATTTTTAACCAGTTTTTCACAGGTGGGTTCACCTTCAAAAAATACGGGCTGGAAACCGGCCCTGACCACTTGATCCGCGCTCCACTGTTCAAGCCATTCACCGGGAACTTTTGTTTTGCGGTGATGGATTGTTTCAACGTCCCCGCGAGGTCCGCCGGTTTCCCTTTTTTCCTCTTCGAGATAAGGTTCCCAGCGTCTGCTCAGGGTATCCAGGATGTTTCTCTCGGCAGCAAATAATTCCCAGGTAATCATTTCAGCCCCGGCCGCGGGGTCGATTATAGCAAACTGGTGATTATCGTTGTAGATGACTTCAGATTGACCGTCGCAGTCATAGTCGTCCAGCTTTAAAAAATCACCGTCAGGATTCAGAGCAGCGCTGGCGGCGGTCAGGTTTCTCCAGGCTTCACTGCGCAGATGGGGCAGACACAGTCCGCCGAAAACCCCGTGCCAGTAGGTGTCATTACACTGGCCGGCCAGCAGGTTTTCATAACCGTCTTCTTCGTTCTGGAAACGCCGGCTGAGCCACTGCATTTTTTTGTGGAGCCGGTTGCTTTCTTCGTATTTGACCAGGAAGTTGTGAAAATATCCGCCGCAGCCGAATTTTTCTGCGTCTCCGGGTTGCTTTTCTTTCCATTCTTCATATTCGGTCAGCCGCCGGGCCGGCAGGGCCCATTCCAGCATCTCTTCGTAGGAAGCGGTCGGCAGATAGCAGCGCCCGCTTGCCTGTTTGCTCCGGAAAACGTCACCGAGGCTGCACAGATTTATTTCATCCTTTTCACAGGCCTCAAAAAACCGTTTCAACCAGCCGTCTTCATAGACCCATTTGTAGGTTTCCGGCCAGCTTCCAAATTTTTCCGCATCGTCGGCCATTGTCAGGACTTTTTCCGGTTCAATATCCTTTAAATATTCTGTCAAACGGTCCACATCGTGGAAGGGAATCCGGTAGCGTAATTGCTGGTTTATCGGGAAAATACCCAGTTTGCTGCCGTTATGTTCTGTCATGTAGTAGCCGCTTAATTTGCTGCGATCCCAGCCGGCAACCTGGAAATGAAAATCATCGACTATAGTGTATTTGATACCTATTTCCGCCAGGTCTCCCGGCAGTTCCGGTGACCAGATGCGTTCGGTCAGCCAGATTCCCTGCGGTCGGGTCCCGAAGAGTTTTTCCGTATAGTCGAGCAGTTTGACAACCTGATTTTTTCGGTCCACCGGTGGTATCAGGGGGAGAATTGGCTCATAAAAGCCACCGCCCAGTATCTCTATCTTATCGTCATTTACCAGTTCTCCCAGCAGGTCGATGATCCCGGGCATGTTGTTTTTCCACCATTCGAGAAGGATGCCGGAGGCGTGGTAGCTTATTTTTCCCGGCGGTCTTCGCTCATTGTAAGTTTTCAAAAAAGGTTTATATGATTGCTCGGTGATCTCTTCGAAAACATGATTAAAATTTCCCGCCGGTTGATGAGCGTGGAGACCGAAGGCGATATCCGGGGTCAGACGTGCCATTCGCTTGCCTCCGTTTTTTTGTCGAGCAGCGGCAAATTAAGCTGTCCGTGGACCGGGAACCGCTCAAAGGTGGTTTCGTTCTGAACGAGTTGAATTTGAAATTTACAGTATTGACCGGGGGAAAGTTTTGTCGCCTGCATTGGAACTTTCCATTCAAGAATACGGTCAAAAACCCAGTGCGAGTTTTCAACTCCGGTATTTGAACCGGTATCTATGATTTTCCCCTGGCCTTCTTCGGGAGGTCCTAAAATAAATGTCGAACCGTTGAGTTTTATCCGGCAGAGGGTGCCCGCCGGCGGTAATTTTTCAAAATCAACCCGGCCATAGAGGTTTTCAAGGTCGGAACCAAAACGAATCGCTCTGAACCTTTCGCTGCTGCGGGCCATACTGCCTGTTTCCAGGCGCGGAATAATTTTCGCAGCTCCCCACCATTCGCGGTAGTGACTCTCACGGCCGTCTATTTTTGGTGTTATCAGCAGTCGCGGCGGTTCGTAACCGGGGGCTTCTGAACTTTGCAGCGGATGATAAAGATGCGAGGGTTCGGGATGGTTGCCCTGCTTGTAAATGTATATTAATGACTGGCGAAAAATCTCGTCAAACTGGTCATCGTCCATCGAGTGAAAAGGTTCTCCATACCACCAGAACCAGTCGCTGCCCTGGGCCGTGTAAAGGGCGCGCCAGCAGGCGGCACATTTTTCTTCGGACAGGTTTTCCCAGCTCAGCAGTGCTTCGCGGGTTTCGGCCAGCATTTCCCAGGCGCGAACATCGAGAGAAGAGCCGCCCCAGATGTTGAAATTGCCGTTAATCCAGGAGCCGGCTCCCATTCGTTCAATCCGGGGCAGTTTTTTCTGTTCGTTTAAAAAAGATGACGGAGTGACCGCCCTGATGTCAGTTGAAGAATTAAGGCGGCTGTACAGCCCGTCGAGAAACGACTGGCCGGCATCGTTGAAGTATTCCCAGGGGTTTTCGCCATCCAGTATAATTGATAGCACCCGCCCCTCTAATTTTTCGGGGGTGCGATGGCGGATTGAATCTATGTAACCGAAAAAATCGTTAAGCGCATCGCCGGTACTCATTTTTGAATAATCAAAACCGACCCTGTCGCTGATTTCGTGATCCCGGAAAAAAACCGGTACCCGGTTCTGCCAGCTATATGCGCGGTAAATTTCCCGGGGCCCGTTGTGAGCGCCCTGTTCGTGAAGAACTCTGTGCAGCAGCGCTTCGTCGGTTGCCGCCCATTTGAACCCCGTAGCCGCTATTTCCTGCATGAAAGCCTGGCTGAGACTGCCCTCGGAGGGCCAGAGCCCGACCTCGTCAAGTTCAAACCACTTTTTAGCAGCTTCACGCGCTTCTTCAAGCTGCCAGCGGGCGTCTTCCGGCCATTTGATGGTTCTTTCCGGTTTTGGCACGCCGGGCATTGCCTCGTCGATGTCTTCGTAATTGCACAGCAGCGGACCGATTGGATGAAAATAGGGACTGACCGATATTTCCATAGCGGTTTTATCAAGCAGGCTGCGCCAGCGGGGCAGACAGTTTTCCAATAGTTTCTGCTCAATTTCTCGTATTGTTTGTTTGTCACCTTCTGAAAAACCCGAACCTTTTTCGCGAAGTTCGTTCAGCCGGGGGTACTGCCGGAGGGCGGAAAATCCAAACCAGTTCAGGGTGCTCCATATCTGTAAGTCCAGGAGGTCTTTTTTATCCCAGCGCAGTTTGAGATCCCGGTTTTCCTGCTCTTTTGCTTTTAACCACCGCTGGTGGAGCTCTTTTAACCGGGGGTAAGGATTAATCATCGTCGGTGCGTGGGCTCGAAAAGCGCCGCGTACAAAAAGATACTGTTCGTGGGGATCTAATTCGGAAGCTTTTTTATCCCGGAAAGACTGCATCCTGTCGCTGAATCCACTGCTGTATTCGTCAATCTGCTGTAGCAGAACCGGAGTCCAGTTTACGGTGACTTTTGTTTCGGGGTGTCTTTCCAGCATTTCAGCCATGTCGTGGTATTCGCGCAGGGTGTGCAGGCGAACCCAGGGCAGCTGAAAC
>JBKGYI010000132.1:0-4892 GCA_046546195.1 bacterium
TTTCACCGTCTTTATCCGCTTTCCTTATTGCTCCCTCCAGCTCTTTAGCATCGATCGAATAAGCAAACGGTTCTTCAGCCGCACGCTTCACAATCTGTTCAATAACGGTTGAAAAAATCTTTCCCCGCTGGTTTTCCGGGACCCCCAGTTGACTGAGGGTCAGCGGAATCTCAATATCCCTGTAAAACCGGTAAATGTCTTTGAGTTCTTCCACGGATGAGCTGTAAAGGTTCCTTTCAATAATTGTCCCCAATCCGACCAGCTCGCCAAATAAAACGTTGTCGTCAATATAGGGATGAATAAAGTGTGCAAAAAGACGGCCCGGGGAATTACGGAAAGCTCCCCCGCCCAGGCAGTGAATCAAACCGGTTTCCAGGATTATTATTTCCGTCGCTTCTTCAATCGCGGCTGTGAGTTCACCTTTTTTGACATCACTAAATGCACTCTTACCGCGTTCAAAAACCTCTCGCCGAACATGGCCGGCCAGTTCAAGGGCAATCCGGGACGGATAAGAGGTTAATAAATCTTTCGAATCCCCCCTGGAAAATTCACCGGATGTCGCAGCAAACGCCAGACTCATCCCGGCAGCAAAATGGCGGCTGGGAGCAAGCCCTGCAATTTTATAATCAAGGATTAATAAGTCAGGAGAGTTATCAAGCTCTTCTTCTTTGATAAACTCGCCATCTTCGTTATAAAGATGAACTACATTGGTAAATGCAGCACAGGAACTCACCACGGTGGGAACGGTTATCAACTTGCAGCCCGCAAGCTGGGCCACGTATTTAGCCACATCCAGTGTCTTACCACCCCCCATCCCGATAATCATGTCAGATTCCTGTTTTTCAGCTATACTTACCAGCCGCTCTATCTCCGGCAAACAACATTCTCCGAGACAAACATCAAAACTAAATCCTATCATCGAATCTTTTAAAGATTTTCGCACAACATCTTCAAAACGTTCTATAACTGTTTTATTAGCAATAACCAGCGCCCGTTCCCCCAGCTGCTCCAGATTTTTTCCTATATCCTGCAAAGCTCCGGGGGCCGATTGGTAACGATGCGGTGCTATCTGTAACATAAAAAACATCTCCCTGCCCTGAAGGCGGTTTTTCAGCAATAAATTAAATTACTATTGTAACAAATTACACTAAATTAACAGCCTCTACATCCAGATAAAATGAGCCAGCCAATTCTGAACAAACTGGGAGGTTTGCATGAAAAAATTTAAAATCAGCGGCAAAATCCCCGTAAACCAGAGGATAAGTATGAAAATAAAAACCAGCGACTGGTTCTCATCAAACCAGCGCGCATGTTTACGTGATAGAAAATATCGGATAACACTGCCTCCATCCAACGGAGCAGCCGGTATCATATTAAACACCGCCAGCAGCACATTAATAACCGTATTATAGGTAAGCAGCCTGGCCAGCCCATCAACCCGGTCCAGGAAAGGGTAAAAAACTGCAAACAGCAGCACACTGGACAAAGCCAGCACCAGGTTGGCCGCCGGACCGGCGGCGGCAACAATAGCTTTGTCGCGCCACGGTTTACGCAGGTTAGCGGGATTAACCGGTACCGGCCGGGCCCAGCCAAAGACAGGACTGCCCATCAATATCAAAAAGGCCGGCAACACCACGGTTCCTATCAGGTCAATATGAACCAGGGGATTCAAAGATATCCTGCCCATTCGTTTCGCTGTGGCATCACCACAGCGAAATGCAGCATAAGCATGCATCGATTCGTGTGAACTGATGGCCAGTAAGAAAACAACGACCATTAATAATATATCTCCGGGATTCTGCACTGAAAACACTCCTTATTTTTGGGCCTGATTAAGTAACTGGCGAGCCTGGTCGCGTGATACTTCCGAACCGCGATCTCCAGAAATCAAGCGGCTTAATTCCGCTATTTTCTCCTGCTCACCAGCTGTTTGAGCATCTATTATTACTTCTTTCTCCGTATCACTGCGGTTTAATAAAATATGATGATCGCTCCGCGCCGCCACCAGGGGCAGGTGTGTTATACAGATTACCTGGTGAAAATCCGCAAGATCTGCCAGAAGTTTACCAACACTATCTGCTTCCTCACCGGATATACCGGTATCAATCTCGTCAAAAACAAGCACCGGTGTAGTATCCGCCTCAGCCAGGGACGATTTTATGGCCAGCAAAACCCTTGATATCTCCCCCCCGGATACACGGCTGGCCAGCGGTCCCGCTTCCGCCGAAGAATGGGAGGCAAACAGCCATTTTATCCGGTCCTTACCATGACGGTTTAACTGTTTCTCCTCAACCTCAATCTTGAAGAGCGCCTCTTCCAATTTTAACATTTTTAAACGCTCTATAATTTTTTTCTCCAGCTCTGCGGCCACCAGTTTTCTTTGCTTGCTCAGTTTCCCGGCAAGATCGACCAACCGCTCTTCCAATTTCTCTTTTCTCGCGCGCAGTTCTTTGATTTTTTCTTTACGCCCTTCCAGCCGGGCTAACTCCTCTTTTATCTCCAGGTAATAATCAGCCAACCCCTCGGGGGCAATATTGTGTTTACGCGCCTGCTGCAACCAGTTGCCGCGGCGATCCATCAGGTCATCATATTCTGTTTCCGAATGGGCCAGCTCCTCCCGGCTCTCATGAATCTGGCGGCGTAATTCCTCAAGTTTCGCGCTCATTTCCTCCAGTTCTCCCAGCCAGGGCTTCAGCTTCGAGTTGTATTGTTCAGCTTTTTTAACATTTACCTCCAGTTCACCAAGCAACTCCGGAATCGATTTTTCCACCTCTAACAATCCGAGCACCTGCCGGAGCTGACTGTCAATATCCTCAACAGATTCAAGCTGAAGACGCCTCGCTTCTATCTGTTCCCACTCGTCAATCTGCGGCTCAAACTGATCAAGCTCACGAACCTGATAGCTTAATAACTGCATTCTCTGCTGGTAGGAAGAATCCGGGGCCTCCAATTTTTCCAGCTTACTGCAGCATTCACTGTATTCACGATAAATATCTTCATATCCGGCAGACAAACTGTCATAATCCCCGTAACGATCCAGAACCTGGCGGGGAAAATCAGGATCAAACACAGCCTGCCCCTCGTGCTGACCGTGAAAATCTATCAACCGCCGGCGTAAATCCTGCAGAGTTTCCAGCCGGGCCCGCTGATCATTAAGATAAGCCGGACTTTTACGCTCGGCTTTTAGAACCCGGCGAAAATGCATATCTTCGCTCCCGGGCCAACCCTCCGGCAGCAAGTCCTCCTGCGAACCGGCAAAAACAACGGAGACCTGTGCTTCCGCGGCACCCCCGGCTACCAGTTCATAATCAGCCCGCTCCCCCAGGGCCAGGCGCAGCGCCTTAAGGAGCAGAGATTTTCCCGCACCGGTAACTCCGGTAATAACATTAAGCCCCGGCGCAAACTCCACCTCAAGCTCCTCGATCAAAGCAAGGTTACTGATAGATAAATATTCCAGCATACCTGCCACACCACCAGTTCCATCCTGACTTTTTAAATAAAACAACAATAAGATTATACCAAACCATCCTCCCGATCCCCACACATCCCCGCCATAAAAACCACCAAAACCAAAAAATTTCAACCCGGCTCACAAAACTGGTTAAGAATATTATTAACTAATTCTGTACCCCTGAATTTTCAGTCTCGAAATCGCGGGACTGCGGAAGATTAATACCGTCAAATCCTGGTCAGGTGGGCTATGTATTCTGTGTTGCCGGTGCTCCCTTTCAGGGGAGCCGGAGCTATATCCTGACAGCTCCAGCCTTTTTTCTGCCAGCCGGATAATACTCTGTCCACTATTTTTCGGCGGCGGCGGGCATCTGTAACTATTCCATCCCGCAGATCTTTTTTGGGGGCCTCAAACTGTGGTTTTACCAGCAGCAGCCCGCCGGCACGGGCGGCCATAACTTTGTTCAGTGAATCGATCAGCTTCAGGGAGGAAATAAATGAAACATCCATGCTGAATATCTCGGGAGGCGGCTGAAAATCTTCTGATTTTGCATAACGAAAATTATAGCGATCAAGAACAGTTACCCGGCTATTATTGCGGAGCCGGTAAAGTAACTGGCCATAACCAACATCAACGGCATAAACTTTACCTGCTCCCGCCCTGAGCAGGGCATCGGTAAACCCGCCTGTCGAAGCGCCAACATCAAGACAAACTTTATCTTTCGGATCGATCCAGCCGGCTTCAATGAATTTCCATATTTTTTCGCTGGCCCGACTTGCCCATTCCTGCTCAACTGATCTGAGTTCCACATGAGCTCCAGAATCAACAAGCGTGGCCGGATTATCGGCCGGAAACCCATCAACCCATATCTTTTTCTCCGCAATTAAATTTTTGGCGCTTTTAATATCAGCAGCCAATTCTTGTTCTACAACCATTTCAGGCAGGAGTCTTTTTTTCAAATTGGCTTCTTCCCTTGTTTATCGGATATGAGATGTCTATGCCAAAAATCACCCTCTCGCCCCCCATCCACCGAACAGGAAAAAAAATATACCGGGGAATAAATTGGCGATTCAAACCGAAAGCAGATTGCGGGCGCTGGCAGCAATTGCGGCGGGAGAAAGCCCGAACTCCTCGAGAAACTGTTCCCGAACCCCGTGGGGAACTATACCACGCGGAATACCTATCCTTTTAACCGGCAACTGCAGGCCATTGTCCGCCAGCAACTCCAGCACAGCGCTGCCAAATCCCCCGCTCAAAATCCCCTCCTCAACAGTCAATACCCGACCACAGCGTTTCGCAGCGGAAAGAATCAGCTCTTCATCCAGCGGTTTTAACCAGCGGGCGTTTATAAGCTCCACGCTTATCTCCTCTTCACCAAGCTGCCCGGCGGCTTCTCGGGCGGCTACAAGCGGCGCTCCCAGAGCAATAATTGCCAGGTCAC
>JBKGYI010000133.1:0-4865 GCA_046546195.1 bacterium
CGAATTCCCCTTTAATAATTACGGTCCTTATTCTGCCAAAGGAATCGGGGAGTTGCCGTTTGACGGCCCGGCACCGGCCATTGCCGGAGCGGTGGCCCGCGCCCTGGGTGGCGTTTTTATTCCTGAAGTCCCACTTTTACCTGAAATTGTAATGGAAGCCATCGAACCGGAGGTCGAAGCTTAATGAGTAAAGCGGTTACAACGCAAGAGATAGCATTAACAGTTAATGGGAAAGAATACAGTATGGAAGTTCATCCGATGAAAAGATTGCTGGACATTCTGCGCGAGGATCTTGGACTGACCGGCAGTAAAGAGGGATGCGGGGAAGGTGAATGTGGCGCCTGTGCCGTACACATGGACGATAAACTGGTTTTAAGTTGTACAGTTCCAGCCTGTCAGGCAGACGGAAGTGAGATAACAACTATTGAAGGATTAAGTGACGACGGTCGGATCACGGCCATCCAGGAGGCTTTCCACAAAAAGGGTGGAGCCCAGTGTGGAATCTGCACGCCGGGGATGATTATGGCCACAACCTATTTTCTTGATCATCCCGATAGCGCTGACAGTATCCGGGAAGCCCTGGCCGGAAACCAGTGCCGCTGTACCGGTTATAAACAAATCATAGATTCTGTAAAAGAAGCCCTTCAAAACCTGTAAGGAGCAGTGAAAACAAAATGAAACCGAACAGTCCAGATTTCAAAGTAATCAATCCTGCTTCAACGACCGAAGTGGTTGAAGCATTTGCATCCGATGAAAAAACTGTGCCGCTGGCCGGGGGAACCGACCTGATGGTTTCAATTAGATATGGAAACTTGAGTCCCTGCACACTGGTCAATCTGGCCGCCTGTGAAGAGTTGTGCGGGGGGCCGAAATGGGAAGATGACGGAACGCTGGTAATCAAAGCGATGACCACTATCAGCGATCTGCGTTATAACAAAAGAGTAAAAGAAAAATATCCTCTGCTCCATCAAGCCTGCCGGTTGCTCAGTGTTATTCCGATTCAGAGCCGGGCAACCTGGGCGGGAAACATTACAAATGCTTCGCCCTGTGCTAACGGTACTGCCGGTTTAATGGTCTATGACGCCCGTCTTGAGCTGATGGGGCCGTCGGGAATAAGAGAGGTGGCTCTGGACAGTTTTTACAGGGATTACAAAAAAACCGAACAGGCCGATGATGAGTTTATCTCTGCGATAAAAGTTCCTCCGGCCACACCGGGCTGGCGGGGATATTATCGCGATGTTGGAGCAAGGGAATACCAGGCGATCTCCAAAACATTGTTGACCGGTAGAATTAAGCTTAATAAAACCGGAAAAGTTGAAGCGGCGCGAATTGTATGTGGAAGTGTTGCCCCTTATACACTGCGGGCTGTAAAAACAGAGAAAACCCTGTGCGGTGAAAAATTAAGTGATTCATTGATTGATAAAGCTGCCAGTGTTTTGCAGGATGAGATAGCACCAATTGATGATATTCGTTCCAACCGCAAATACCGGCGGCGGGTTACCGAAAATATGCTGAGAGAATTTTTAGAGGATAATCTGCCGGAGTAAACAGTCAGGCCAGGATTTGAACGGGTATTCCGCAGCTTTCCAGGTCATTAACCGTTTGCAGGCGTTCAATCATGTTTAAAAATATTTTTGCAGTGGCTCTGGCGTCAGCAAGGGCCCGGTGCGCCGTATCCATCCTGACATCAAACTCATCGGCCAGATTTCCCAGGGCATTACTTTTAAAATCATATAGCCTGCGGGCCATCTGTAAAGAATCAATACAGGGGTTAGAAATTATCCGGGGAGCATAATAGTTTAAAAAACCAAGATCGAAAGAAGCGTTATGGGCGATAAGAATGGAGCTGCCGGCGAAATCAATAAATTTCGCTAAAACCGCCTGCGCCGAAGGCGCTTCGAAGACATCCTCTTCATAGATGCCGGTTAATTGTGTTATTTTATGCGATATCCCGCGCCGGGGTCGGATAAAACTTTCAAATTCTCGGGCCAGTTTACCGTTTTCTATTCGGATTGCTCCGATTTCTATTAGTTCGGCCCCTTTTTTAGGCGAAAAACCGGTAGTTTCAACATCAAAAACACAAAAATCATTTTTTTCTATTAATTCTCGCAAAACCTTACACCTCATTTTTTTAGCCTGACTGACTATATTTTACCCCTGTTAACCAGGATAAACAAGAAGGGTGTACTAAGATCCGGAACCTTCCAATGGTCATTCCGGCCCCGAGCCGGAATCCGTTATTTCTGATTTTAAACCGGGAAATACAAAATATAAAACCGGATTGCCCGGTCAAGCCAGACAATGACAAACCATTGGAAGGTTCTGACTAAGATCAATTAACTTTTGCTGCTGACCGGTCGAAACTAATAAAAAGAGACTTTCCCCGGTTTTTGCGGGGGGATTTTTTCTTTATTTTAAAAAATATGCAAATGTGTTAAAAATCACATTGATTTTATAGGGAGTTATCTGCTATCTTATTAGCGCCATGAAAAAAATAAAAATAGTTGCGACGTTTTTTTTATTATTTTTTACATTCCTTACAATATTTTTATATCCACTGCAGGCGGGTGTTATCCGGGATTCTATAAGCGGAGACCTTGAATTCCGGGCCTACTACGATCAAATTTCAGGTAACGAAGATTTATCTTTCAAAACCGAGGGCTTCAACTACCTCACCGATCTTTATCTTTATTATCAGCCCTCCCGGGAAGAAACCAACGGTGTACAATACAGGGGGATGCTTTACCTGCAGGGAACCGACGACCCGCAGTATCAGACCCGGGGAGATAACTGGAGACTGCAAAATGTTTATCTGACAGCTACCCGCCCGGAAAAATGGGAGATGACAGGTGGTTATTTCAGCAATCGTTACACCCGCTACACAATGAACTCCACCCTGCTTGGTATTAACGGCTGGTTTAAACCGACGGAAAATTTCCGAATGCGTCTTTTTTCCGGTCGGGAACACCGTGCCCGCAGCAGTGAACAGCACGCTCGTTATGCTGGTGGTGTGCGAGCGGAAGTCGAGCGCTTCGACAATCATCTGCTTGGTTTTAACTATGTTCGCAGCAAGGACCACAAAAGTTCGCTTGATGATGGTGAACTCGATGGTGTTTCAGATACCGCCGCCAATGAAGTGTATTCTTTTGATTATACAGGTAGTTTTTTTGAAAAAATGTTAGAAGTTGACGGAGAGGTTGCAATGAGTGAAGGGGATACCGATTCTTCTTCGTCCGGTGGTGATTATGATAACGAAAAAGCCCGTCGAATCAGAATACGTCTGCGTCCCCTTGATAAAACCCGTCTTACCGGTCGTTACGAAAAAGTAGATCCCGGTTTTGAAACCCTGCAGGGTTTTGCCAGCACCAATCGTAAGCGTTATGAATTTGGATTAAGCCAGGATATTAGCAACAACTGGGACCTGGGTGTCGATTATATCACCTGGGAGGATGGTCTTGGTGACGAGATAAAAACAAAAGAGATAAAAAACTGGCGAACCCGGACGGCCTATCGGAACCAGTCTGATTTTTTAGGAGACCAGGAATGGAGCCTTTCTTTTGAAAAAAGAGAAGATGATGAGAGTAAAGAAACAGATGAAAATATCTGGGAAGTGGGGCTGGATAATCGATTCTCGCGTAAACACAGGATAAATATTTATTATTCCTATGAAGAAGATGATGCGGACAGTGATCAGCTGGGGCTCTGGCGGGTTGGTTATAATGGTCGTTTCGAACCATACGAATTTCCGGTTGATTATGATTTCAATACCGAGTATCGCGAGGATGAAGATAAAACGGTTTCCGGATTAAACACCGACCGCAGAATTCGTGTCGAAAATAATTTAACGCTGGGTCGTGGTCGCCGGGAATCGCTTGCTTTATTTCACCATTATCAGAAAGAAAAAACAGCCGGGCTTGATGATGTTTTTCGAACCTCCTATGGGGCCGGTTACACCTATCTTTTTTCCCGGGAAACCGGTAACAGCCTCTCCCTTCTTTACGAGGTAAACGATATTGAGGACAAAGAAGATCCCACCCGGGATTATAAAGAAAAAAGTATTGAATTAAATACGAAAGTATCCTTTTAAACCTATGGAAAACAGTAGGGTCGTTCTATTTGTTTTAGTTTTATTTTTTGTTTTTTTGCTGAGCGGAACTGTTTTTGCTCAACTTCCCCCCCTCGAATTAAAAGTTCGCGAAACAGATGGTGATATGGTTCGCGAACGTGAAGACGGCAGTACGCAAGTTTTACAAAACGGAGATACGTTGGCAGTCGGGGAGAAGATTATAAATCGAGACGGAGCAGCTCAACTTGAAATCCCCGGTATTTCCATTCTTAAAATAGATTCTGGAACTCAACTTGTCGCCCGTAAGTTGCATAGAGATACGGAAAGCGCAGGAATGCTCGGCGGCCTGGTTTTTGGAGAAAAAGAGGTTACGGTAAATGAGATAGACATAGAAGCTTTCAGGGGCAAGGTAATCAACAGTATTCGCACCCATAAAGACGTGGAGAACGATTATCAAATAATCACCCCCACGGCGGTCGCTGGAATCAGAGGAACATCTTTTCGCTGTCAGATTTTTGATGATAATGCAACCGAGGTTTCTGTTCTCGAAGGGAGGGTTAATTTCTATAATCGTTTTAATCCCGAACGGAGGCAGGAACTTCAGGCCCGCCAGCGCAGCCGCCTGCGCCCGGACGAAGAAGATCCCGACGAACCCGAAGAAATAGATAAAGACGACGAGCAGGAAATAAAAGATGTAAAGGATGAGGCGGATAAAGCGCTGCTATTGCGGCCAGTTATAGATAAAGTTGGTATTCACAATTTAAAAGCGAATCGCAGGCTACAAATTGTTTATAACGAA
>JBKGYI010000134.1:0-4835 GCA_046546195.1 bacterium
TGGATGCCGGGCCCCCGTTTACCGGTGGGAAATTAATGTCCATTTACCGGGAGCCACCAAGCAGCCTGCACCGCCAGATGGTTGATGAGCCGCCGCCCACGGGAGTGCGGGCCATAGATGGGTGTTTGACCCTGGGGCGTGGTCAGCGTGTTGGTATTTTCAGTGGAAGTGGTGTCGGTAAAAGTACACTGCTGGGGATGATTGCCCGTTATACCACTGCTGATATAAATGTTATCTGCCTGGTCGGTGAGCGCCGCCGCGAGGTGAAAGATTTCATAGTTAAAAATCTTGACGAGGAGACCAGGAAAAAATCTGTTTTGGTGGTGGCCACAAGCGACGAACCGCCACTGCTTCGTCTGCGTACCTCTTTTATCGCCACTACGATAGCGGAATATTTTCGTGACCGGGGTAATGATGTGATGCTGATGATGGACTCGGTGACAAGGGTTGCCCGTGCTCAGCGGGAGATTGGTCTGGCCCGCGAGGAACCGCCGGCCAATAGAGGATATACGCCTTCCGTTTTTTCAATGATGCCCCGCCTGCTGGAAAGAAGTGGTGCCGGGGAAAATGGTACTATCACCGGTATTTATTCGGTGCTTGTCGAGGGAGATGATTTTAATGAGCCTGTTTCTGATACCGCGCGTGGTATTCTGGATGGACACATTACTTTGACCCGCGATCTTGCAACCGCCAATCACTATCCGGCTATTGATGTCCTGGAAAGTGTCAGCCGTGTGATGATCGATGTTGTTGACGAGGAACATCAAAAATTTTCCGGAAAACTTAAGGAAGCAGTATCGGTTTACCGGGACGCCGAAGACCTGATTAACATAGGCGCCTACGAAAGGGGCAGCAATGCAAAAATTGATTATGCCTTAGATCATATTGATGATATAAATGATTTTCTCCAGCAGGGAGTAAATGAGACGAGTAATTTCGACGAAACCGTAAAATGGCTGAAAGATATATTCGAAAAAGAAAATAAGGAAGAATAAAAACCACAAGAGACAAAGACTGAGAGAAAAAAATAGCACGGGAGTGTCGGAACAACCACAAATCACCATCTCATAGTACCGCAATTCCGGAATTGCGGTACTATGAGATGGGTATGGGGGACGGTGTAATTGCAAAATTAACAGCAAAATCGACACCATCCGGATTACGGGAGCAAGTCTTGCAATGAGGTCTTTTTTAAAGTTTGTCATTCCGGTCTCCGGGCCGGAATCCAGAGGTTTTTAATTTAGTTTTTCGATTTTGACTTGAGGTTTTGATTCTGCGATTTAGAATTTAAGCCAGCAACCAGGAACAAGCAACCAGCAACCAGGAACAAGGAACCTAAAAACCATGGCTTTTCATTTTCGTTATCAGCGGATTCTTGATATTCGCGAACTGGAGGAGGACCAGGAGAAAACTCGATTTGCTGAGATACAGCAGCAGTTGAGTGCTGAAAAGGGGAAATTGCGCCGGGATAAACAGGAGCTGCAGAATATTCTCTCCAGCGAGGGGCAAAAAAGGAAAAAGGTGACCGATGTCAGTAATTTTTTACAGCTGCAGAGATACGCGAAGCTGCTGGAAAACAGGATTTCCCGGCAGCAGAAAGTTGTTGATTCCTGGCAGAAAAAACTTGATAAGCAGCGCCAGAAATTGATAGAGGCTTCTCAGCAGCGTCAGGTTATGGAAAAACTCAAAGAAAATGATTACGAAGAGTTTCAAAAAGAGATGCTTAAAGAGGAAGAAAGACAGAATAATGAAATAGCAAACCAGCAGTTTTTTAGAGATGCGCGTCGTAATGCTTGAGCGTATAAATGGAATTTTGAATCAAATATCTTCCCTCAACAGGGAGTTTGATAATGTTCGTTCTCTGCCGGCAAAAATGGGTAAATCGCTGCGCGAGGAGATAAATTCATCCCTGCCTGATTTTGCCCGTGTGCTGGAAGATAAAAAAGAGGGCCGGAAGACAGCTTCTCTCAAGCAGTTGATCGATGGAGCATCCCGCCGCCAGGGGGTGGATTCTGAGCTTATTGTTGCCGTAATGGAGGCAGAGTCCGATTTTGACCCGGAGGCTGTAAGTTCAAAAGGAGCGCGGGGGCTTATGCAACTGATGCCCGATACCGCCGCCGAACTGGGAGTTGACCCTGACGACCCGCAGCAGAACATTGAAGGCGGCACTCGTTATCTTGGACAGATGATTTCGCGCTATGGTGAACTGGATAAAGCCCTGGCCGCTTATAACGCTGGTCCCGGCCAGGTGGATAGCTATGATGAGATTCCTCCTTTTCAGGAAACACAAAATTATGTTAATAAAGTCCTGCAAAGATACCGACAATTAAAACAGTCAGGTGAACTCCGGGAAAACCAGGAGTAAGTTTTAATTTTCGGTTATCCCCAAAAAGTTAAAGGGAGGAATCTCAAGTGCGTTACTTATTACAGGACCAGTCAGGTAAAGCCGGCCTTTCAATCTTTCTTTTTATTATATTACTTTCCCTTGTTGCCGGTGGGGTTTATATGCTTGATAATATGGAACTGATAGATGCTGAAAATACATTCTATTCCTATGCCGAGTCCATTCCGGTTGTAAATGAATATCTACTTCCCACACCGGTTACTGAATTGGAATACCGCCAGGAGCAGATGCGCGAGCGGCAGAGAGAATTAGAGCAAAAAGAAACACATTTGAAGCAGGTAGAACTTGATTTACGCGAGCAGCGCCAGGAGATTGAAGAAACGGAAGTTGTTCTTAATCGCCAGGAGGAGGAACTGGCCGAACGGGAACTGGCCCTCCAGCGGCGCCGCAGTCGTTTTGATGCCGACGAGGAGCGTTATGACTACCTGGCCCGTCTTTATTCGAGCATGCGTCCCGGCGATGCCGCTGAGCGAATAGAAAATATAGAAAGCGATCAGGTGGTAATAGCCATCCTGCGCCGCATGGAAGAGGCCAGCGCCAGCATAATCCTTTCCAATATGGATAGCGACAGGGTGGCCGTGATAACCCGCAAGGTAGCTCACTCCCCGGGGTGAACGGTTAAGACGAAGTGAGGAAGAGGCCAAAAAGTCAAAGTGCGCCAAGAAAGCTCGTGATGTTCAGCTTGTGACATGAAGTAAGAAAAATCAAGTTCAGGTAAGGATTAACCATACTTATGCTGAACTTGCGATGCGGTGAGGAATGTATCTCTGAAGAACCGTACGCGTAAATAGCGCATATAGTTTTAAAGACTGTCATTCTGGCCCCGAACCGGAATCCAGGGGTTTTATGGTTTTGACTTTAACAATAACAAAATATTTCCTCTGAGTACCTCTGTGTCCTCTATGGTGAACTGTTTTTGAGGGGCTTAATTATGAGTGAAGATTTAAATTTTTCCTGTCCTTTTCCGATTAATGATTATCCTACCGTGCAGATGGCCCATGGCGGCGGAGGAAGGTTTATGCGCCAGCTTCTTGAGGAGATGTTTATTCCCGCCTTTTCCAATCAATATCTTGACGAAGAACACGACGGTGCGGTGCTTGAAACGCCCGCAGGCAAAATAGCTTTCACCACTGATTCCTATGTCGTTGATCCATTGTTTTTTGCCGGTGGTAATATCGGTATGCTGGCTGTGAACGGGACGGTAAATGATCTTGCCATGTGTGGGGCAACTCCCGCCTTTCTCAGCGCGGGGGTTATAATTGAAGAGGGTTTTGAAATGGAAAAGTTAGAAAAAATTGTAAACTCCATGCGCACGACCGCCGCCGCCGCTGGAGTGCAGATAGTCACCGGAGATACCAAGGTGGTTCAGAAGGGCCGGGGCGATGGTATCTATATCAACACCGCCGGTATCGGTTTTGTGGAAAAAGATATCACAGTAACCCCGTCCCGGATTCAGCCGGGTGATAAGCTGATTGTAAGCGGTGATGTAGCCCGCCACGGGATGGCGGTTATGTCTGGCCGGGAAGGCCTGGAGTTTGAAAGCGAGATCAAATCGGACTGCGCACCCCTGGCCGCCCCGGTAGTCGCTCTACTGGAGGCGGATATTGATCTTCACTGTTTGCGTGATTTAACCCGCGGTGGCCTGGCCAGCGTGGCCAACGAATTGGCTGATGGAGCCGGGCTTGGCCTGAAAATTGAAGAAGCAAAAGTCCCCCTCCACGAAGACGTGGAAGCCGCCTGTGAGATACTGGGATTTGATCCCTTCTATGTCGCCTGCGAGGGCTGTATGCTGCTCGTGGTGCCTGCTGATAGAGCAGAAAAGACCCTTAAAATATTACATAAGCACGACCAGTGCCGGGAAGCTACCGTTGCCGGCGAAGTAACCAAACAGTTTCCCGGCAGAGTGGAACTCCTAACCAGAATAGGCACTTCCCGCAGCCTTGACCTTCTAAGCGGAGAACAACTTCCCCGAATATGTTAAAATAATGAAAACTATCAACTGGAGAGATACAGATGGGTGAGCTGAAAAGGTTTGGAGTTTCATTGCCGGCGGAGTTGTTAGAGGAATTTGATCAGCTTATTTATGAAAAAAATTACTCTAACCGCTCGGAAGCGATACGCGACCTTATCCGCTGCGAACTGGTTGAGGAGGACTGGCAGGTCGGCAATGAGGAGTGTGCCGGGATTGTCTCCCTCGTCTACGACCACCACAGCGGCGATTTGCTGGACCGCCTGACTGACATCCAGCATGATTTTACCGATGAGATAATCTGTAATACCCATATCCATCTCGACCACCATAACTGTCTTGAAGTCATAGTCCTGCAGGGCCGTGCCAACCGCCTGAAAAAAATAGCCGACCGTCTGACCAGCGCTCGCGGCGTAAAACACGGCAATCTTTCCCTTTCGACCACCGGTCGGGGCCTTAAGT